>JAIVHN010000218.1:0-12467 GCA_020201015.1 Spirochaeta sp.
GTTTGCCCTGGTGCCGCCGGTGGTGGCAGAGATTGAGTATGGCATTCGTCGTTTGGATGAGGGCAGTCACAAACGGCGACTCCTGGAGGTTGAACGTGATCGCCTTTTTGAGACTCTCAAGGTGCTGGAATGGGTTCCAGAGGCCTCGACACACTTTGGAGAGCTTAAGGCCGACCTCGAACGAAAAGGCACACCGGTAGATGATATGGATGTCGCGATAGCAGCCATAGCCCTGAGCCACCGCGCAGCGGTGCTGACGGCAAACATAGCCCATTTCTCACGCTTCACCGGACTGGCGGCCCGGCATTGGCGCGACTCGTAGTCTTTGATATGGGGCCCGGAGGGACGCAAAGGGGCATGAAGTAGACGTACTCATGCCAATGGCGGACCGCACACTGAGGAAAGATCCGCCGGTCACCTCTGCACGCTCTTCACCATGACCGCTACTCTTGAATCCGCGCTCGGTCAGAAGTGAACAAAGCTAAGCCAATCTTAGCTTCCCCGCAGCAACCTCTCACGGCCAGTACAACTTCTACTCGAGACCAACGTCCTCACCCGAGAGGCAACCTTCTTTGACTACGGGTGCGGATTTGGGGACGATGTACGCATACTCTCGGAAAACGGCTACCGCAGCTGCGGTTGGGATCCCCACTTTGCCCCCCAATGAGGAAAGGGCTCAGGCCGATATCGTCAGGAAGAATTGGGAGTCCCATAGAGTGTCTCCACAGGAGGCGGAGCAGGTCTTTTTCAACCACCCGCTGATAGTGGCCGACGACATCAAGCACTCGCAGCAGGAACGCCGGTACTTCGTGTTAGGGCAAACCAATGACGACCGTGCGCTGTTTGTCGCCTTCACTGTTCGTGATGACCACATTCGCGTCATATCGGCACGCGACATGAGTCGAAGAGAAAGAAAGGTGTATCAAGGATGAAAAGGATACCAAAGTTCAAGAGCGAAAACGAGGAGCAGCAATTCTGGTCGAAAGCTTATAGTGAACAAAATAGATAACCTGCAGAAGATTAAAGGTTGAGACTCCGCGGTCCCCTATAGTAGACGCCTTTTCCTTTTCGTGTACACGACTACCGTGTACACATTCAGTATGAAGAATGTAACCTTTAGCGCACACGAAGATCTTATTGAAGCCGCGCGGAAAAAGGCTCAGGCATGTAACCGGACCTTGAATGATGACTTTCGCGCGTGACTCGAGTACGTTGATATAGCGTCTCGGTTGGAGGATCTCAAGACGCCGCCCGGAAACAAGCTTCACCAGCTTGAGCGGGACAGAGAGGGTCAGCACGCGATCCGGATCAACGATCAGTGGCGCATATGTTTTCGATTCGAGGATGGCGATGCATTCGATGTTGAGATCACCGATTACCATTGAGAGGATGTGAGCTATGAGTATACCAAACACCAGAGCAAGACGGGTCCGCCCGATCCATCCGGGTGAAATGTTAAGAGAAGATTTCATGCCCGATTTCGAACTAACTGTTTCTCGTCTCGCTCAGGCGTTAGGGGTCTCCCGCCAATCAGTAAATGAACTCATTCGTGAACGTCGATCGGTGAGCCCCGAGATGGCGCTACGGCTATCGAGATTGTTTGGCAACTCCGCTGAGTTCTGGCTGAACGCACAACGTGCTGTGGATCTGTGGGATACGGAGCAGTCGGCTGGTCCCGACATTCAACGCGTTGAGCCTCTGAGCATCGGGTAACCAGCAATGATCGAGCTGATTGAACAGAATCGACTTGTCCAGCTGTTATGCTGGGGTCATACTATAGGTATGAAGACCGCAATCTTACTACCTGATGCATTGTATGAGGATGCCGAAAAGACCGAATTGCGGGCCGAACCTACATCATGGATTGGTCGATAGCACGCAGGGGCCGAATGGTGTACACTGCCGAATCATGAATACCTACTATAACAACGACGGAAACCCGTACGCGTTGGAGACGCTCATTAGTTTTGACTCCATACAGACAGAGTCGGACAAGGTCGCGCGCGTTATCAATGAGAAGTATGAGAAAATTCACATCATTGGGTTGCTCAAAGGCTCCTTTGTATTTATGACAGACCTCATC
Organism: Spirochaeta sp.; assembly: GCA_020201015.1. Lineage (GTDB taxonomy): Bacteria > Spirochaetota > Spirochaetia > DSM-27196 > SLAA01 > SLAA01. Next base: position 2,084 of record JAIVHN010000218.1, read on the forward strand.
CGCAAGATCACTATTCCGCTAACGCTGGACTTCATGGCGGTCTCAAGTTACGAGGGCACCGAGAGCACCGGCGAGGTCAAGATCCTTAAGGAGCTGAACGAGCCCATTGGCGGAAAGGACATTATTATTCTGGAAGATATCGTAGACACCGGGCTGACCCTGGTGAAGACGGTTGAGCTCCTAAAAACGCGCGACCCAAGATCAATCATGATTGTCTCGCTGCTGGACAAGCCCTCACGCCGGACCATGGACTCCCGTGCCGATATCGCTTGCTTTGAGATTCCCGACGAGTTTGTGGTTGGCTACGGCATTGACTACGAACAGCGACACCGCGAGCTCAAGGACATCTGCAAGGTGGTGTTTCCCGCTACGGGCTAAGCGGCCCGCAGAACTGGTGCCGCGGTGCCGGACACCCCCACCACACCAAGCGCTTGACACAAACCTACCTCGGTACCCATAATCCTGAGTAGACGCGTAAGCTTTTCACGGCCGGGCACGGCCCTCCAGCACACCACGCGCGTGCTTCTCCAGCAGGGCATACGCACCCAGCATCTGGAGACAAGGAGGTTTCATGCGTCGGGGTAACTTGCGCGTCTTCTGCACACTACTCATGTTTGCTGCTGCTGCGTCGGCTGTGGCCGCCGACGGAACCGTGTCCTACTTTGAGGGCGAGGTGCTTATTCGTCGCGGCACAGAGATTCTTGAGGCGGACTTTGGTACAGATGTTTTTCAGGGCGATGTAGTGAGCACCGGTGCAAACGCCACCGTGGTCATTCGCCTCGGAGACCGGGCCGACATCAAGCTCCGCGATAACACCAGCGTAGAGATTGAGAGCGTAGGAACATCTATGTCGGTCGGACTGAACTCCGGCGGTATTTTCTCTCGAGTCATTCGCAACGTCAGAGGGGACTTCCATGTGCGCGCCGGAACGGTAGTAGGCGGGGTGCGCGGAACCGAGTTCTTTGTCGCCTATGGGAGAACCATAGAGGATTACCCCGACGTGTGGCTGTGCGTAAATGACGGTGAGGTCTTTGTGCGTGTGACCGAAACAGCCGCGGAAATGCCGGTGCGCGCGGGTGAAGGGGTCAACGTGTTGGCCGGGTTGCGCTTGACCGATGCGGAACGCTACCGCTGGACCGAACAACTCAACTGGGCCATGGACCCGAGCGAGGGTGAGGTCTATGACGATACCGACCTGGATGCAGCGTACTCCGATCTTCTGGATTTTGACTATGATTAAGCAACGCCCTTTGACTAAGCGACGCCCTTTCTTGAAACGCCAGGTTGTGTGTGCGGCCGTTGGCGCGCTCATGCTTATGACGGCCGGAGTTGCGGCGGCGTCGGTGCACGTTCCACCATCCCCCGGCTCTTCTTTAGGTTTTGAGTCCCACCTACGCGGCTTCTGGCATATCAACAACTGGAACCCTTTGCTAAGTCTCGGCTTCCGGGCCGAGGACGACCTCGACCAGCTGTATAAATCCCTCACACTTGGGAGTTACTACCGGTTGCACCCTAACCTTAAGGTGGGAGCCTTCTACCGTCTGCAGCAAGGCGCCCGGCACGACGACGACTGGGTTGCCTCCGGCTCCTCCTTTACCTGGGAGGACAGCACCTGGCGCACCGAGCATGTCTTTTACGGAGACATCTCACCTAGATTCCTCCTGCCGTGGATGCCGGGACGAGACTGGGTCTTTTTGTTGAAGGCTCGGTACTTCTACAGCACCTACAACCAGCACCAGTGGTTTCAAGTCCGTCCGGGTCTCACTTACTTCTGGATCGTCGACCGCAAGCCGGTGCTCAATGTGTCGCTGCAGTATGAGTGGTACCTGCCGCTTAACTTCAGTGAATCAACCATTTACGCCCACTGGCCCTATTTCACGGTGTTGTACCACCTCACACCGGAAATAGGCATTGATGCCTCACTGGGGTACCGTACCTTGAACTGGAGCACCTCAGAGGATGTCTCCGACGATCCTGACCATGGCGACTACAGCAAGCGCGTACGCACCTGGATGATAGGACTGGGAGCAGTTTTTCGTTTTAGCCCTTGACAGGTGGGGTTGGGTCTATATATTGTGTCGATATCGTCCGATAATTAAGATACAACACTATATATAGAGTTCATACAAAAGCTGGGAGGCTTTCTGTGACCACACCCACCCCACATACATTTCGTCACATTATTAAACGCGACGGTCGGCTGGAAAACTACAGTCGTGAGAAAATTACCGCAGCTCTGCAGAAAGCCTACGAGGCCCAGAAGCACCCCGAAACCCCCGAGACAATGAATGCTCTGGTGGACGAGGTCGAGGCACGACTTCACCACGCCCTGCAGGAGCGGCACCCAAACTCGGCGCCAGCAATTGAAGAGATACAAGACGTGGTCGAGGAGGTGCTCATGCGCTCTGCGCCGGCCGCGGTTGCCAAAGCGTACATCATTTACCGGGCTCATCGTGAGGCGGTGCGCGATACCAAAGCACTCATGCTGGACTTTGAGAAAACCATGGACGGCTATCTCAAGCAGTCAGACTGGCGCGTCAACGAGAACGCCAACGTGAACTTTAGCCTGGGCGGTCTGATCCTGCATAACTCCGGCACCATTACCGCCAACTACTGGCTCAGAAACATTTACTCACCCGAGGTGGCCGCAGCCCACCGCGACGCAGACTTTCATATTCATGACCTGTCCATGTTCAGTGGTTACTGTGCAGGCTGGTCGCTCAGGCAGTTAATCTGGGAGGGCCTGGGCGGCGTTGCCGACAAGATAGCAAGCAAGCCAGCAAAACACCTCAGTACGTTGGTGCAGCAGATGGTGAACTTCCTTGGGGTCATGCAGAACGAGTGGGCCGGTGCGCAGGCCTTCTCCAGCTTTGACACCTATCTAGCGCCTTTTGTGAAGGTCGATGCTCTCTCATACGGCGAGGTAAAGCAGGCGGTGCAGAGCTTTGTGTTTGGTGTGAACATTCCCAGTCGCTGGGGAAGCCAGGCACCCTTTACCAACATCACCCTGGACTGGACCGTGCCGTCGGACCTGGCCGGGCAGCCGGCGGTTGTCGGCGGCAAGACCTTGGACTTCACCTATGCTGACTGCCAGGCTGAAATGGACATGATCAACCGTGCCTTCCTGGAGCAGATGCTGGAGGGCGATGCTGACGGCCGCGGCTTTCATTATCCTATTCCTACCTACAACATCACACCAAACTTTGTCTGGGAGGGAGAGAACGCCAAGCTGCTGTTTGAAATGACCGCCCGCTACGGCACCCCGTATTTCCAGAACTTTCTCAACAGCGATCTTGACCCATGCGATGTCCGTTCCATGTGCTGCCGGTTGCAGCTCGACAAGCGTGAACTCCGCAAGCGGGGCGGCGGGCTTTTTGGCTCGGACGAGTACACAGGCTCTATCGGGGTGGTAACCATTAACATGCCGCGCATTGGCTATCTTGCGCAGAGTGAGCAAGAGTTCTTTGAGCGCCTCGACCGCCTTATGGATCTTGCCGCCGAGAGCCTCAGCGTAAAGCGCAAACTCATAGGCAAGCTGTTAGAGGACGGGCTGTTTCCCTACACCAAAAAGTATCTGCGCTCGCTTGATAACCACTTCTCCACCATTGGACTTGTGGGCATGAACGAGGCACTCTTGAACTTCATGGGTGCCGACATCAGCAACCCGGAGGCACGCGCCTTTGCGGGCCGCGTGCTTGACCACATGCGCGAGCGCCTCATTAGCTACCAGGCAACAAGCGGCGAGCTGTTCAACCTTGAGGCCACTCCGGCCGAGAGCACCAGCTACCGCCTGGCCAAACATGACAAGGAACGCTTTGCCGACATTATAAGCGCTGGCGAGGAACACCCCTACTACACCAACTCTACACAACTGCCGGTGGGATATACCGAGGACATTTTCGACGCGCTTGATCTGCAGGATGAACTCCAGACCAAGTACACCGGCGGAACCGTCTTCCACGCCTTTTTGGGTGAAGCAATTCATGACCCGGCCGCCTGTGCCGAGCTGGTGCGGGTCATTGCCCAGAACTACCGCCTGCCCTACTTCACTATCTCGCCAACCTTCTCTATCTGTCCCGAGCATGGCTATCTGGCCGGAGAACACCATAGCTGCCCGCACTGTGGCAAAGAAACCGAGGTGTACTCACGCATTGTCGGGTACTACCGCTCACTCAAGAACTGGAACAACGGCAAGCGCGATGAGTTTGCAGGCCGTCGAACCTTTGTTGTCAGCGAAACGTAGGCGCTGGTTATGGCGCTGCAGTACCTTGGCCTCCGCAATCTTGGCCTCCGCAAAACCAGCCTCATAGATTTCCCAGGGAAACTGGCGGCGGTGGTCTTTACCCATGGCTGCCCGCTGCGCTGCCCCTATTGCCACAACCCGGAGCTGGTAAACGGGCCGCTGCCGGAGAGCTTTCTCCCGGCAGCGGAGGTGCTGGCTTTTCTGCGCAAGCGGGCCAAGCTGCTGGGCGGAGTGGTGGTGAGCGGAGGGGAGCCTTTGCTCCACACCGACCTACCGCAGCTCATAACCGAGATCGGCGCCATGGGCCTAAACGTAAAGGTAGACACCTCCGGTGCCCTGCCGCAGCCACTTGCAGAGATCCTCCGGCTACAGGCAATTACCTATGTTGCCATGGACATAAAGACCGCGCCCGGCCGCTATCCCGAACTCGGCGTTGAGTGGGCGCCGGTAGCGGAGTCTATGGAGCTGCTGCGAGCCTCCGGCAAGGCCTATGAGTTCCGCACCACCTGCGCACCTGGGCTGGTTGAGCCCGCCGACCTGGCGGCCATTGAGACAGTCATACAACCAGGCGAGCGTTGGAAACGGTTAATTCGTGCGAATTCAGGAGCTGTTCGTCTATGCGGGCATTAAGCCGTGCCGCCAGTTCGGTGTCGTAGCACTCTACCCCCAGCTCAAAACAAAGACGCAGGCTGCGCGGATCCCAGTTCGAGGAGCCAATAATGCACAAGGCGTCGTCCACCACCATAAGCTTGCTGTGATCAAAGGGAGGCGCGGTCATACTGACACGGCAGCCCCATTCAAGCACCTGCCACATCTGGGCCATTGCAGCCCACGCCACCACGTCGTGATTATTCTCAGCAGGTAGGACGATCTCTACGCGCACGCCGCGCAAGGCGCAGGTGCTCAGGGCCGAAATCAATGAGCGTTCCGGCAGAAAGTACGGCGTCACAATCCGCACCGAACGGCGAGCCACCGCAAGCGCGCCATGAAAGCTCATGGCCATGCGGTCCATATCCTGGTCCGGCCCATCCGGAATAGCGCGCGCAAATACCCTCCCGTCGGTGGTCGTGAGCGGGGGGAACCACAGTTCGCCCTCAAGCACCTCGCCGGTTGTAAGCACCCAGTCGGCGGCAAATGTCGCCTGCAACTGCTGCACTACCGGCCCCTCCAACCGAAAGTGCACGTCCTTGGTACCCCGCGCCGGGTCGTCGGTGAGCAGATGAGCCTCGCGAATGTTCATGCCGCCGGTAAACGCAAGCCGACCATCGGACACCATAATCTTTCGGTGATTTCGCAGATTCAGGTAGGGATAGTTGCGCGGATTGAGGCGCAGAAAACGTCCTGCAAGCACACCGGACATGAACAGCTCGGTTCTAACCCCCAAAGAGCGCAGACGTCCGGTTACCGGGGGCACAGATGAACGGGCACCGGCCGCATCTATGAGTACCCGAACCTCCACCCCGCGCTTCACCGCCGCACCGAGCGCTTCTACAAACTGCTTACCCAGCGGGTCGTTATCAAAGAGAAATACCAGCAAGGTTATTGAGTGCTGAGCCTGTTCTATGGCGCCGAGCATAGCCGGGTAGGCCTCACCACCGTCAAAAAGCGGCTGAACCACGTTCCCCGACACCAGCGGCAACTTGGTAAGCCGGCCGGTTACCTCAGCCATATCGGCAAGGTGGGCATTCGTGCTCGGTAAGCTTGCGCCAAGCTCAGCCGGTGTGCACGCATACTCCTCCGTCGACGGCATAATCCCTGCCGTGTCGGTCCGGCGTTTGCCCGCAGCACGCCGGCGCACCCGGTTGATTCCCAGCAGCACGTATAACACTGCACCCACAAATGGAGAAAGCCAGATAAGTCCAACCCATGCCACAGAGGCGCGCGAATCACGCTTGTAGATAATAACATGAGCCGAGGCGATAAGAGAAAACGCAAGCCCGGCAAACGCGGTGAGAAAGGGCCAGGATTGCTGTAGAGCTTGCAGTACGTAGTCCATAAAGCTTGCCTCAGTATACATCACCGAGCCTCGGCATAGTTCTCAAAGTTTGTGTAGGCAACCTGAATTCGAGGCGTTAGCCCATGCCTCTGCGCAAAGGCTTCCAGGGCGTGCCGGTCAATAACGCGTGTATTCAGCTGTAGGGCCTCGTAGACCTGAGGCGTCCATCGGCCAGGCGTCAAATGCCACAGGTCTATCAGCGCCTTGTGCGGCAAGGCAATGGGCACCTCGACCACGTCCGACCGGCCCTCGGCCCCGGCATCTCCCACGACCTCCTGGCTGCCCACGACCTCCCGGCTGAAGCCCCAAAACAAACGCGGATGGATCTGTCGATATCGAAATTTACCCAGTTCGTTCTGAAAGTTCATGGCAAACCGGGGGCCAACCACGGCAACGGTTCCCGGCGGGTCAAGTGTAGCAAGCAGCTCTGCGGCTAGCTTGGCCCCCAAACTACCACCTGCTGATGTTGATGCCGGTGCTGGTGTCGATGCCGGTGCTGGTGTCGATGTCGATGCTGGTGTCGATGCCGGTGCCGTCGATGTCGTCCACAATCCACCGCGCGGCGCCAGCGCCCCATGCCATTCCAACGCGGTCGTCAGGCTGATGTATGCAGGCAGCTGTGCCTGCGCACCAAGCTCCAGCGGGTGAATTCGCGGCCCACCGTGCTCCTCGGCAATGCTGTACAACTCCCTGCGCCAGTGCCGCACCCGCCCTTGCCGCTGCCACCGGTATAGATCCTTTGTGATTGGGGTCTGGCCGCCAGGCATCCGCCCGCCGCTACCCCACCCACCCGTGCGCTCCACAACGGTGGCAAGGTCAAAGAGTCTTAGGTCGCTCATGGCGATGTAGAAGTCATGAAATTTCACCGGTACATTCCTCCAGCACGCCGCCCGACGCGCTCCCTGGTGCGCAATCTGCCACACTATCAGGTTTGCTCTAGATAATACTCGTTTTGTGGTATTATCTCATGCAAACCTGAGGGTGTATTGTTTTATTTTTTTCGCCCACCGCGGGGTCGCTCCCGCCGGGATAGCGCGCTCGCCCCCGGCTACACTTGACCACGCAGCGCCAGCGTATTAAAAGAATGGTACCTATTATGTATACTACCCAAAACCGACCGATCATGCGGCTTGCAACGGCCGCGGTTGTGGTGGTGCTGCTGGTGTTTGGTGCCGCGCCAGCCATGGCCCATATTTCGTATATGCCCTCGAGCCCCGAGGTGCAGGAGCTGCTTGAGATCTATGCAGCCGCTGGCCGTGTTTTCCCTTCGGCATCCTTTCCTATGAGCAAGCGCGACCTGCATCGCTTTGCTCTGGAAATTAGGCAAGCGCGCCCGGCGTTAGCTCCTGAAATCGACCGCTATCTTGAGCAACTGGACTTTAGCCCCGGAGAAGTAACCATAAACGCCCAGCTCGATACCGAGTTTCGTGGATATCTACGCTCCGAGGATGCACAGTGGATCAACGAGGAGCTCGAGTACGACAGCCTGGACCTTGAGCGCCGCTATATCCAAATGCCGGACTTTCTCTCGCTCGCACTCTTTAGCCAACAGGATGATACCGGTGGTATGTACATCAGCGCGGGAATTAAGCGGCGCTATGAGCGTGGAGAGTTGCTGAACACCAACTTTCTGGAGTTTGACCCGGACCGCATTATTCGGGCCGACCACTACTTCATTCGTCGTGGTTACTTCTTTCATTATTTTGGTGACATGGAACTACTACTGGGCCGCAACGGTGTGCACCTGGGGGCGCCGGAGCACTCAACCTTCATGGCCTCGGACTGCGTTTGAAGGGGCCGAGCGCTTTGGCCAGCCCGATTGCAATCCACCCGATCCTGAAAGCGGGTACTGGCCCGAGGAACAGTTGGGCTTCGGCAAGACCGTCATCTACTACGGCGTACATCGCTTCGATTATACCCGCGACACGCTGCGCCTGGGTATTGCCGCGCAGCAGTTTGTGGCGCGCGAGAACAACGCCTTTCACTTGGGTGACGTATTTCCGGTGTTTTCCTGGCACAACACCGATGTCGGCAGCCACAACATGGACCTCATCATGGATGCCTCATGGCGGCCACGGCCCTACTGGGAGCTCTTTTTCCAGGCCGGATACAACGATATCGACGCAAATGAACTGCTGGGAATTCCGGACAACGCTGTACCTACCATAGATGCCTACCTGCTGGGACTCTCGTATAGGGGGCCGGTCGCCTCACGCAGACTGCGTGCCACCGCCGAGGTGGGTTACACCCATTTCCTATGGGGTAGCAACTACGACTACAACGAGGAACGCGGCAACTACCTCTCGCGCGGCGTCTACCGGCTACGAACTCACGGTTTCTACATGATGCCTATGACATCGCCCCATGGTCCGGGGGCCGCCTGGACACGGTTCCGCGGTGAGGTGGGTGAGTTTGGGCCTCTATCGTTTGGTCTGGACCTTGAGCTGCTGTCACGCAAGGACAGGGAACTGGTCAATTTGGTGAATACAATATACTATCCGGAAGATGGAGACTACTCGGCATACGAGGACGCATCGCGGGAGATTAACTGGCGAGTTGCACCGCAGGTGAAACTGCAAACTAAGCGTTTCGGCAGCTACTTTTTGGAGCCCGCCGTTCACGGGTGGAAGGACGATGTCTGGTGGGAGCTGACTATTGGCGGCTCGTACTCGACAACCTGGAGTACATCGCCATAACTGAGGAGTGACTATGAGCAGGATGTTTGGGTTTTTGGGCGTGCTAGTGGCGGCATTACTGCTGCAGCCGGCTGGAATTCTGGAAGCACAGGAGGAAGCACCGGAAGTGGTGGAGCGGGAACCACTCATGCCTTTTCTTGCAGATACCGAGGACACCTTCACATTGGACTTCCTCTTCTCCCTCACAGGTGAGCGCGACTACGACCGCTTTGTGGAGCTGGACGGCTTTGACAAGGAGCGGCCACCTAACTCCGTCTATGACACGCTTTCGGCAATCCTTGACTACCAGTCACCATACTTCTCCCTCTTTGTGGACTGGGGCATGATCAACGACGGACGCTATGATCCAACCGAGCCGTATATGCGGGGTCGTTATCTCTATATTAATGACGCCCATGTGCAGCTTGAGGCTGAGTCTCTCTCGATCAAGGCCGGTAGAAGCGTGCAGAAAGACGTGGTCGATACCCCGTACTCGCTTTTTGTGAACTCCCGCCCCATTCCGGCACTGCAGCTTGAGACCAACTACGACGGCACCTACTTCTTCTACAGCAACCGTTGGGTAAGCCTGAACCGTAACTCCGAGTTGATCTACTTCGGCAGCGACCACGAGAGCTTCCCTCTGCGTGGTCGTGGCGAAGACGCCAAGGTGCCAGGCACGGGGGCCGAATTCGAAGATGTATACCCGAACGGCATTCCCTGGGCGGACCGTGGCTCCAACTTCAAGGTCTACGGGCTGAACCTGGGCCGCTGGCGCTTTGGAATGCAGGAGAGCGCGGTTTACATAAACCAGTCCTTTAACCCTGAGTTTTTCCTGAGCCCTATGCCGCTGTACTTCACACAGCTGGTTGTTGACTCAGGCGGTGACGGTGCCTTCCCCTGGGGTGAAGAGGCAAACAGCAAGCACATTTTTGGGTTCTTTGCAGACCGCACTACCGAGGACAGCTACATTGCCGGGCAGTTCCTGTTTGACGACATTAACGGTGGCTTTATTCCCGGCATAGAGACGGACTTTCAAGATCGCTTAGCCTGGTCGCTGGGCGGACACCGTGACTTTGATTTTGGCCGCGTGGGGCTGTACTACGCGGGGGCAACAAAGTACTCCTTCTCGGCCACCTCAATTGCCGACATCGACTCGGACGTAACGAAATTTAGCGGGTCAGATGAGGTGCCGCTGTACTACAGCCGCCGGCCTTACCCGCTCACCTACTACCCGGCGGTTGAGTTCCCGGACGATGACGGCAAAAAACGCCTACCCATTGACTACCGCGACAACTACATCGGCTACATGCATGGTGAAAACAACATGGCGCTCATGCTCACCTACATGAACGTGTTCCGCCCTGAAACCGGCGGCATTGGTTTTCATTCCTCGCTTGAGTATGTCGTAAATGGGGCCAAGAGCCCGGCCAACCCCTGGCATGAGAAGGACAGCTACGAGGATATCTCGCC
>JAIVHN010000218.1:12650-13763 GCA_020201015.1 Spirochaeta sp.
GCCCGGGCGGTTGACTGTATTGCGTGGGCTTGGGATAATTCGATAACACGTATATCGAAAAGGAACCCGCAGTACCATGGTAGATACCGCGCAACAATACGCTCCCGTTACCGCAAAAATTGTAGAGGAACTGCAGCAGATCGTCGGCCGCAACTACGTCATATTTCAAGACGAGGAGCGGATGGAGGGGTACTCCCACGACGAGACGCCCGGCAAGCAGTACGCCCACATGCCGGATGTGGTGGTGCGGCCACGCACGGCCGACGAAATCGCCGCCATTATGAAGCTGGCCAACCGCGAGATGCTACCGGTTACGCCGCGGGGTGCGGGGTCGGGGCTTTCGGGTGGCGCAGTCCCAACATTCGGCGGCATTCTCCTGTCTATAGACCGCATGAACCGCATTCTGGAAATTGACAAAGAGAATCTCATGGTGGTGGTAGAGCCGGGGGTAATCTCAACCGAGATCAACGAGGCTCTTGAACCCCACGACCTGCTTTTTGCAGGCTACCCTATGAGTCAGGAGACCTGCTACATAGGCGGCAACGTTGCCGAGAACGCTGGTGGCGGCAAAGCGGTGAAGTACGGTGTTACCGGACGCTACGTCTTAGGCCTTGAGGTCATAACTCCCACCGGCGAGATTGTAGAAATGGGCGGCAAGCTGGTAAAAGACGTCACCGGCTACAACATGCCGCAACTCATGGTCGGCTCCGAGGGCACACTAGGAATCTTCAGCAAAATTATTCTGCGGCTCATGCCGCTGCCCAAGGCGCAGGTAGACCTGCTCTGTCTCTTCCCCGACACCGAGTCCGCACTGTCGGTGGTGCCCAAGGTCATGACTGCCGGTATCATACCCACCGGCGTGGAGTTCATGGACCGGGCATCAATACAGGACTCGGCCGAGAACCTCAACGAAAGCCTGCCCTACCACACGGCTGGCGCCTTGCTGCTCATAACGGTGGACGGCACCGATGCCGAGCTGGTGGACAAAGAGTATATGATGGTTGGCGATATCTGCACCGCAAACGGCGCGCTTGAGGTCTATGTGGCGGATAACGCAACCAACTCGCGGCGCATCTGGGGCGTGCGGAAAAACATCGGCGAAACCTACAATCT
>JAIVHN010000171.1 GCA_020201015.1 Spirochaeta sp.
TCTGCGAGTTAAGAAGCAGGCAATGGACAACTCGATCACCGGGATAGGGATTGCGTCCGCCGATGGTCGTATCAATTATGCAAATGCAGCATTCATCCGCATGTGGGGTGCGTCCACTGTAGAAGAGCTTATTGAGAAGAGGGTCGACACGCTTTTTGTTGATCCTTCGTTGGCGGGCCATAGAATTGAAGAGCTCTTAAAAACGGGGTTTCATACCGGCGAGATTGAATCACTCCGTCTGGACGGCTCAACGTTTCCCGTCCTGTACGCTGCAAACATCGTATACGATGAAGCAGGACAACCAGTGTATATGATTGGCACCTACCAGGACGTATCGGAACAGAAAAAGCAACAACAGCTCGAGCAGGACCGCGATGTGGCATTGCGGGCAAACGAGGCCAAGACAAGATTCTTATCCAGTGTGAGTCACGAACTGCGGACACCGCTCAACGCGATTATGGGCTTTGCTCAGGTACTAGAAATGGATTCCGCACTGCATGCGGATCACGCCGACTTGGTGAAAGAGATTCTCGCTTCCGGCGGCAGTCTGGTATCGCTCATTAACCAGATCCTGGAATTTGCCAGAATTGAAACTGGCGAGGTTGGACTTTCGCTGGAGAAGCTCTCGTCTGAGCTCGCGGTACTTGAGAGTCTCGAGCGGGTGTTACCGCTTGCCCAGGAGCGCAACATTGAGATAGCAACGTGCCTTGATCAAGCGCCCAATCTAACCGTTCTCGCGGATCATGCCCGCCTTGTTGATATCCTTGGCAATTTTCTATCTAACGCAGTAAAATACAACCGCGAGTCTGGGAACGTAGAGATTACCGTTGTACCCGTGGCCGACCGGGTACACTTTGCTGTCACCGACAATGGGTACGGCATCCCTGCAGAGAAACAGGGTGAGTTATTTCTTTCTTTTGACCGTCTCGGCAAGGAAGCGGGCACAGAGGCTGGCTCTGGAGTCGGCCTTGCTCTCAGCAAGCGGCTGGTGGAACAAATGGGTGGTACAATAGGTTTTACGAGTTCCCCCAACGTAGGGAGCACCTTCTGGGCCGAGCTCCCTCAAGGCTGAGATAACTGAGATAACGGAGTCAGCTCAGGAGAAGCGCAGCAGTGATGGTTGTTGACGACTCACCAACGAATTTGAAATTGCTTGATCTGTTATTAACTTCAAGCCAGTACACGGTGAGCACATACACCCGCGGGGCAGCTGCATTAGATGCGGCACGGAAGAACCCGCCGGACATTGTATTGCTTGATGTGAATATGCCGGAAATGAACGGCTATGAAGTATGTAGTCATCTTAAATCGACAAAGGAACTCCGTGAAATACCGGTGCTGTTTATTAGTGCAAACGCTGAGTCGGAGGAGAAGGTCAAAGCCTTTGAAGCTGGCGGTGTAGACTACATCACCAAGCCATTTAATGCGGCGGAGGTAAAAGCACGTGTCGGCACTCATTTAAAGCTGGCACGGCTCCAGGCAACGCTGCAACACCAAAATCAGAACTTGGAAAAAATGGTTGCTGAAAAAGTGGAGGAAGTATACTCTGCACAGCTCTCAACGATTGTTGCTCTTGCCAAACTTGCGGAGCACCGTGATAACGACACGGGAAAACATCTTGAGCGCGTTCAACTCTACACCCAGCTGCTGGCTGAGGGCCTGCGAACGGCCCCTTTCTTTAGCGGAACGATAGACAATGGGTTTGTCTCAAACCTCTTTCATGC
>JAIVHN010000324.1 GCA_020201015.1 Spirochaeta sp.
GATAACCGTGTGTATACCATCCTGCGGACCCACGACGACACCCTCTGGGTTGCCACGTGGGGCGGTGGCCTTTTTGCGGTAGACGCTGAAGGTAGCCGGCACTCCTTTTCATACAACGAGGGAGCAGGTGAGCTTGCTCACAACGTGGTGTACTCACTTTACCAAGACTCGCGCCAGAATCTATGGATAGGCACGAACGGTGCCGGAGTGCATTCGGTTAACCCGAACAAACGCGACTTCAGATTCCCTGGTATTTCCCAACTTCCGCGTGGCCGGGTTCAAGCCCTACATCGTGACCGGACGAACCGCCTCTGGATTGGTATCTACGGTGGGGGATTGGTTGCGGTTGATCAAGGAGAGTCGCTGGACACCGTAGCGCCGCTGGACACCGTAGCGACGGATGACGACGCTAAGCCGCGCGAAGACTCTACTCACTACTACCGCCATGATCCTGAAGACGAGTTCAGCCTGGCTAACGATATTGTAAATAGAATCTACGAAAGTCCCGACGGTCAACTGTATATCTCGTCGCAGGGTGGTGTCCAAAGGTATCGGCCGGAAAGTGATGACTTTGAGCAATGGGGCCGTGATTTCTATTCGGATGCACCGCTGCCGGACGATATTGTGTACTCGGTGAAGCAAGACCACGAAGGCCGTTTCTGGATTGGGACCTATAACTCCGGGGTGTTTAGGTATGATCCGCAAAGTGGAGAACAGGTGCTATTTCGCTACGACTCAGAGGCACCTGGTTCTTTGAGCGATAACTTAGTGTACGACATCCTTCCGCTTGAGAACGGTTCAACCTGGATCGCAACCAATAATGGTCTCTGTCGTCATGATGAAGGGGACGTGGAGCTTCAATGTTATCAACACGACCGAGCAAATCCTACAGGACTGTCAAGTTCTGCTATTCGTACGCTATTCCAAGACCGCCTTGGTCGGCTCTGGATCGGTAGTTCCAGTGGCGGTTTAAGCCGGTATCACGCCGATACTGATACCTTCAGCCATATTACCGAGCGTGATGGCCTGAGTGACAACACGCTTGTCGCAATTCTTGAAGACACCTTTGGACGCCTCTGGCTGGCAACCGGACGCGGTATCTCACTGTACCATCCCGAAGATACTCACGTTCAGGCACTTGGTGAACAGAGTGGACTACCGGTGATTGAGTACAACTATGGCCGCCTTTTAGACACGGACGGTGCTATTGTCTTTACGGGGCTTGAAGGTCTCGTACGGATACCTGCCGAGTTCCGGGTGGCCGACTCTCAGGTGCCGCAACTGCACATTACCAATGTCTACACCTACACGGACGAGCAACGAAGCTCGACACCCAGCTACAATGACCGCACTATAGAACTACCGCTTGGTGTTCGCACCATTTCACTATCGTTTGCTGCTCTTAACTATGGCGCCCCGGCCGCTTACCGCTACCGGTACCGACTTGCGGGCTTTAACGACGACTGGGTGAGCTCAGGTGAACACGGTACAGTGAGTTACGCGGCACTTCCGTCCGGTACATTCCGGTTCCAGGTTGAGGCTATTCATTCAGTAAACGGAACTCGGCGCAGCTTTACAGAGGCCGTGATCGTTGTGCCTGAGTACTGGTGGCGAACTGTACCGGCGCGAATTGGGTATGTACTGGCCGGGCTGCTTGTTCTCTTTGCCGCAATTCGACTGCGAGAGCACAGAGTCTTACTATCGGCCAACACAGAGCTGGAGTTTGAGCAGCATTTTTTCTCTGAAATTGAAAGAGCCCGGCGCGAAGGTTTACCAATTACGTTGCTGCTGTTGGATATTGATTACTTCAAAAACTATAACGACCATAACGGTCACATAGCGGGCGATCATTGTTTGCAGGAAGTTTCTCGTGTACTTAAGTCGGTTGTGCGCCGACCTGGTGACTTCGCAGCGCGGTATGGGGGTGAAGAGCTGCTGGTGGTCTTGCCAAATACCAATGAACAAGGTGCCGCAAAAATTGCGGAATCTGTTCAGGACTACATCAGGAGCTCAACTCCGGTAACCGCCAGTATTGGTTTGGCCGTCATTGTACCAGATAGAGATATCGATATTGCAGCCTTCGTGGAGCGAGCTGACCTTGCCCTCTATCAAGCCAAGAATGAAGGTCGTGACTGCACTCGAATATGGCGGCCCACGACGTCAACCACTCCATAGCGCCAGCCACTCCATAGCGCCAGCGCTCGGCTGAGCTTGCGGCTTTGTCGGCTTTTTAGTCGCTAAAACGCCGACGCACCGCACCCAGATCCGCACCGCTGACAAGTTCGGCATAGGCTCGAAGAGACTGAGGTACATCTCTTTGGCGGTCAGGACGAAATCGCTGCTTGCCTTTGCTTTCTTCTTGAGTTCGGCGCGCTTTCAGCTCTTGATCACTAAGTTGCACCTGAATAGATCGAGCCGGAATATCTATCTCAATAGTATCGCCGTCGCGAACAAGGCCAATTTCGCCCCCGGCGGCCGCCTCCGGCGAAATATGTCCAATTGACAGACCTGATGTTCCGCCTGAAAAGCGACCGTCCGTTAGCAGCGCACATGCTTTACCTAGCCCAAGCGCCTTGATGTAACTGGTGGGATACAGCATCTCTTGCATGCCCGGGCCACCTTTAGGCCCTTCATAGACGATTACTACGACATCACCGGCGGTAATTTTGTTTTCAAGAATTGCATCACATGCGGCGTCCTGCGAATGGAATATACGAGCAGGCCCGGAAAACTGAAGCACAGACTCATCAACACCGGCTGTTTTCACTACACAACCACGTTTAGCAATATTGCCAAAAAGGATTGCAAGCCCACCGTCCATCGCGTAGGCGTTGTTTCCGTTACGAATGCAGCCTTTCTCGCGGTCGAGGTCCAGCTCCTTGTACTGTGTATCCTGGCCGCCGAGCTCGAGACTCCGGACGCCTGCCGGTGCGGCCTTGAACAGTGAATGAGCCTCCGGTAATGAGCTGGAGCGCGCGACGTCGTAATGGGATATTGCGGTGCCCAGAGAAAGCCCGTCCGCCCGCTCGGTCTCTAAGTTAATCAGTCCCAGACGCTCAAGCTCTCCCATAATTGCTAAGATGCCACCTGCTCGGTGTACATCCTCCATATGGTATGAAGAACTAGGAGCAACCTTGCAGAGACAGGGAGTTGTACGGGAGAGGCGGTCTATATCCTCGAGCGTGAACTTCACCTCAGCCTCTTGGGCAATTGCCAAGAGGTGAAGTACGGTA
>JAIVHN010000055.1 GCA_020201015.1 Spirochaeta sp.
CAGGTTCGCCATGAGTTCCTGGTTGAGGACGTGCACTGGATTTCCGGTTACTCGCCGCTCAACGGGGCGAGCTCGCGTAATCTGCAGGCAAAGCTGCGGCACGGGCCGGAGCTTCAGGACTGCATGCTCGGCATTCCGCCGGACGGCCATCACTCACCCCTGCTCCGGGTAGAGCTTAAGGACGGCGACCGTGGCGTGGCTCCTGGTCAGTTTGCGGTCTTTTACGAGGGAGAACGGTGCCTTGGGGCCGCTAAGATCCGCGCAGAGGGTTTATCCCAGTGAAGGTGCTGCTTATAGAGGACGACAGCAAGATTCGTGACTTCCTAAGCAAAGGGCTGGGTCAGGAGGGGTTCGTTGTCGACGCGGTCGACCGTGCCGAGCAAGGGCTTGCGCTCTGCGTGGGGCAGGACAGCGGCGGCGGAGCTGCGGCACAGTATGACGCAGCAATTGTCGACATCATGCTGCCGGGTATGGATGGGCTGAGCCTCATTGAACGCCTACGAGGACAGGGTATCCAAATGCCCATTCTCATTCTCAGTGCGCGGCGCTCGGTAGATGATCGTGTGCGGGGATTCCAACGCGGTGGAGATGACTACCTTGTGAAACCTTTTTCCTTTGCCGAGCTTGTCGCTCGACTGCATGCCCTTATTCGGCGATCCTCAACAACCGACGGAGCCCAGCAGCTTGCCACGGCCGATCTCCGCCTCTATCCACAGAATCGCGAGGTCTATCGAGGAGATACGCGCATTGAGCTTGGCCCGCGGGAGTTTACACTTCTGGAATACTTGCTTCGCAATAAAGGCCGAGTACTCTCTAAAACTATGATCATGGAGCGGGTGTGGAACTACGATTTTGACCCGCAAACAAACGTAGTGGATGTATTGGTCTCTCGTTTGCGTAGCCGCATCGATCGCGATTTTGAGCCCAAGCTCATCCATACTATACGTGGCGTAGGATATGTTCTTAAAGAAGATACAGTTTAAGCTGACCCTGGCTTTTCTCATTGTTTTTGTAATGAGTACCACGGTTTTTCATCTCCTCTCGTTCTACTCGTTGTATACGTCTCTTAGGAGCGACGACCATGCAGTGTTGCGGTCGCGATTGCTCAGCTACTGGGCGCAGTTCCAGATCGGCGGAATGCAGATGCTGCGGGAAGAGCTTGACCTTGAGAAGCTGCTGAGTGGTGAGCGTCCCGCATTGGTGCGAGTCTCTGAGCGTGACGGTCGTACCGTCCTTATGCTCCATCCGGCCGCGTGGGCTGCTTTTCCGCTTGGGGAACTGTCCGGGTTTGAACGCTATGGTCTCGAGCAAGTTCGTACACTCAAAGCTCCAGACCTAGAGTTTGGTCTTGAGGTTGCGGCCATAAATCTTGGGGAGCGGTATGTGCTCCAGGTCGGCCTAAGTACCGAGGGGCGTGAACGACTCCTGCGCGCTTTTGTTCGGAACTTCGTGTTTGTCTTAGCATCTATTTCCGCCGTAGGGTTTTTCCTTGGGCTTGTCCTCACGGCGCGCTATCTCCGTCCTTTAGGAAATTTGAACGATGTCATAGCGCAGATACTGTCTACCGGACAGGTTTCGGCCCGGATTGAGCGGAGTGAAACCGGAGATGAGTTCGATATCCTCATAGAGTCTTTCAACCGAATGCTCGCCAACATCGACGGTTTGCTTGCAGGTATGAGCTCCACACTGGATACAGTGGCCCACGATCTGCGAACCCCAATGACCCGCATGCGGGGAGTAGCCGAAATTGCCCTCCGTGGCCAACCGGATCTCGACAAGTACCGTGAGGCGCTTTCCGACTGTCTTGAAGAGTCCGAAAGCGTTGTTAAACTGCTTGACGCAATCATGGAGCTGTCCGAGGCCGAGGCCGGTCTTCATAGCCCCAGCAGGGAGCCGGTGGAACTTCTTTCACTTTTGGGTGATGTCGTCGAACTTTATGCCTTTGCCGCCGAGGAGCGCGCGGTGAGCATTGAAGGCCCCGTGGTAGATGATCGTAGAATTACCGACGCCGGAAACGGCAACACGGCACCGGAGTTTCACGTTGACGGCGATCCGGCACGCTTGCGCCAAATGTTCGCGAACCTGCTCGACAATGCCGTTAAATACGCCCCACCGGCGGGAACGGTACGAGTGTCGCTGCAGATCGATGACCGCAGAAAGGCGGAACATAATGAATACAATAATGAACACGAAGACTACTTCCAGATCGTCGTTGAGGACTCCGGTGCAGGTATTGCCGAAGAAGAGTTACCGTATATTTGGCAACGGCTGTACCGTGGGCGTGAAGCTGCGGGGCGTCCGGGGCTCGGTATAGGCCTTAGTCTGGTGAAGACCGTTGTTGATGCACATGCGGGACAGATTGAGGTTCGTAGATCGGATCTTGGTGGAACACTGTTTCGAGTGCGTCTGCCACGTCGCCGAGCGTAGGCCGAGCGTAGGCCGAGCCCTGAGATAGCAGCACAGCCCTACGAAATATGACAGATATGTAATGTTTGTGTAAGGTTATGGAAAGGACCCTCGGCTATCTTCTCCCGTGGAGGTTGGTATGCTAAAACGCACATGGGCACAAATGATCGTCGGCGGTGTGTTTGCCGGTGTGGTTGGTTTTGCTCTGGCTTTCGTGACGCTGTCGGGACTTCACACTCCGGAAAGCAGCACCGTGACTACTTCCCAACGGTCAGTCGGTGGGGCTGCGGCCATTCTTGCGTCGCACGACGAGCTTCCTGTCTCGGTTCCGGCGGGCGGAGATTTAATGGATGCGTACCAATCGGCTTTTCGAGAAGTTGCCGACCAAACAATTCCCGTCGTAGTCGAAGTAAATGTGGTGAATGTTGTACGCCAACGGCGGCCATCCTCGCCGTTTGAGTTCTTCTTTGGAGACCCGCGCGATGGCTCGCAAGAGCGGGAGTTTCGACGCCCCGGACTGGGATCGGGCGTAATTGTACAGCGCGCCGGGGACGACATTTTTGTTCTTACCAACAATCACGTTGCAGGAGACGCCGAGGAAATTCAAGTTACTCTTGCGGATGGGCGGCAGTTTGAAGCCGAACTCGTAGGTGGCGATGCCCGACGTGATCTGGCCTTGCTGCAGTTCCAAAGTTCGGAGGAAGTTCCTATAGCTAAACTTGGTGATTCGGACTCCCTGCGGGTTGGGGACTGGGCTTTTGCTGTGGGTAATCCCCTTGGGTTCAGCTCCACCGTGACCGCCGGAATTGTATCCGCAATAGGGCGTAATCCGGGGCCTGAATCCGGCATGCCTATGCTTACTGACTATATTCAAACCGATGCTGCAATTAACCGAGGCAACTCTGGCGGAGCATTGGTCAATCTCAATGGCGAGGTAATTGGCATCAATACCTGGATTGCGTCACAAACCGGTGGAAATATAGGGCTTGGTTTTGCTATTCCGGTAAACGTCGCCAAACGAGTAGTCGATGACTTCATTCGTGACGGCCGGGTGACCTACGGCTGGCTGGGTATCTCTACTGGCGACGCGAACTCGGAGCTGCGCCAAGGCATGGAACTCGAAGATACCGATGGCGCGTTCGTGTACAACGTGTTCCGAGGATCTCCTGCGGAAGAAGGCGGTATTTTACCCGGCGACTTTATTATTGGCATCAATGGTGATGATGTAACCGACAGCAATAGCTTGGTTCGCATGGTTGCAGACCTGCAACCGAGCGCAGAAAGCCGGTTCAGCATAATCCGTGGCGGAGATGAATTGGAGCTCAGTCTGCAAACGGCCATTCGTGAGGACGAAGCAGAGGTTGCCCAGCGGAGTTCACGCATGTGGCCTGGGTTGGCCGTAACCCCCATCACGAACCAGATCCGTGACGAGCTCGACCTTGATCGAAACGCAGGTACTGTAATTGTTGGAAATGTAGTGCAAGATGGCCCCGCGGCGACGGCCGGAATTCGCGCCGGGGATATAATAAACAGAGTGAATAATCGAGACATCGAAAGCTTAGCGGACTTCTACCGCGCGCTCAACGATGCTTCATCCGACGAGATCATGTTCCGCATCCGGCGCGGTGAACAAAACATTCTCGTTGGTCTTGTACGTTAAGCCTTCACGCGGTCTGGACACCTGTAGTCCTTCCTCCCCCTTCCTTCCCCTCCCGTCCGGGCCGCGTATTTGACATACCGTAGCTATCTTTTCTATGCTACGGGCTATATGTTAACTCGGACACAAACAGTGAATCCGCAGGCTGCTTTTCCGCCTGTCAGTGTTGCCCCCATGATGGAGCGCACTGACAGGCATTTTCGCTACTTAGCCCGGATCATTTCACCACATACACTTCTCTACACAGAAATGCTCACGCCGCGCGCAATTATACACGGTGATCGCGACCATCTCCTGGGCTTTCACGAGTCGGAGCATCCCATATCCTTGCAGCTCGGCGGCGATAACCCAGAAGAAATGGCTCAAGCCATTAAGCTTGCGGCGCCCTATGGGTACGACGAACTCAATCTTAACATCGGGTGTCCGAGTGAGCGGGTGCAAACCGGGAATTTCGGTGCTTGTCTTATGGCAACCCCAATCCATGTGGCCCGTCTGGTTGATGCCATGCGAGGCGCGACCACAAAAGAGGTAACGGTGAAGCATCGCATTGGCATTAATGGACGTGACAGCTACGACGAGCTCTGCGAGTTTGTAGAAACCGTCGCGGCCGCCGGATGCCGTCGTTTTAGTGTTCATGCACGCATCGCAATACTTGGTGGACTCAGCCCTAAGGAGAATCGCAGTATACCTCCCCTGTCCTACGAGACTGTGTACCGGCTCAAGCGCGACTATCCTCATCTCGATATAGAAATAAACGGTGGTATCCGTGAGGTCGGTGATGTGCTACATCATCTGCAGCACGTCGACGCAGTGATGATAGGTCGTGCCGCCTATGACCACCCGTACCTCTTGGCTGAGGTAGAGCAGGCGGTCTTTGGGAATCCGCATGCGCCGACTCGACGAGAAGTCGTTGAACGCATGCTAGAGTATATCGATATTTGGAAGCAGACTCCGGTCTCGTCCCACACTCTTGTACGGCATATGCTTGGGCTTTTTGCATTCAAGCCCGGCACTCGTCGCTGGAAACAGCACGTCAGTGAGTTGCTGCCGCGTGCCGAAGACCCGAGTGACGCAGTGCGTGCGGCACTCGCAACCGTGCCTGCCGCGGTGCTGGACGAGAGGCTTCCAATTCCGGAACTTGCTACAGCAGAAGGAGAATAGCATGGGAAAGCATGATTCAGGGCCTATTGAGAGCCACGGTCCGGCGCTCTCTGGTGCTAAATGCGGGCTCATTTTACTGCATGGACGTGGCGCTGGCGCGGCTGATATCATGGCACTTGGACGCAGGATTGCCCCCGAATTGTGTGGTGTGCTTGCTCCCGAGGCAAGTGGAAACACCTGGTACCCGGTGAGTTTTCTTATGCCTCGTGAGCAGAATGAACCTGACCTATCTGACGCGCTTGCCCGTATTGCGAGCTTGTTCACAACAATGGCCGATGCAGGAATTCCGCGTGAAAAAATCGTCCTTGGAGGATTCTCCCAAGGTGCGTGCTTAAGTCTCGAGTACGTGGCGCGCAACCCTGGGCGTTACGGTGGTGTGTTCGCGCTTTCTGGTGGGCTTATCGGGCCCCACATTGATGCTCACGACTATAACGGCTTGCTGGAGCGCACCCCTGTATTTATCGGATGTAGCGATATCGATCCATATATCCCCGTAGAACGTGTGCGTGAATCGGCGGCGGTCATGGAGCATCTTGGCGCTGAGGTAGATCTGCGAATATATCCGGGTATTGCACATACCGTGGTTGAGGATGAACTTGAGTATATGGTCGGTCATCTTGCAGGTCTTGTGACGGATTGACAGCCCACAGCGGCTGTACTACGATGCCGCTGTGAATATAGCAACTACACTTACGGCATCACGGCTTGTGTTGTCACCGGTCTTTTTCCTGGTGTTTTTCGTGCCTATTTGGTTTGGGGTGTTTGCCGTCCCCTCGGCTGTGGTGCTCTGGATCCTGTTCCTTTTTATGGAGTTCAGCGACGCCGCCGACGGTTACGTGGCACGTAAGCGGAACGAGGTTACGGACTTAGGAAAGGTCATGGATCCCTTCTCAGACGTGATTAGTCACCTAACTTGTTTTGTGTGCCTAAGCGCCGTTGGCATCATGCCGGTCTGGATATTTCTGCTCCTTATGTACCGTGAGTTCGGTATAGTGTTTATTCGTCTCCTCATGATAAAGGAAGGCGTCGCACTTGCTGCTCGTAAGGGTGGCAAGGTTAAAACCGTGTTTTTTGCAATTGGTGTCGGGCTTGGCCTTGCGGTAATTACGCTTGAGCGAATGGCTATGTTTCCCGAGACCGAGGCGATTCTCCGTGTTGCAACCCTGGTTGTGTTCGGTATCGCGTTGGTACTGTCGCTCAGTTCCTTTGCTGACTATTTGCGGGTTTTCGTGACTCATATGCGAGGTAAAGACTCACAGACAGAGGCATAACGCAGTGGCCGTGCAGCAGAGTGTAGCAAAAAAATCGCGAGGCTATTGACCAGTAGTCGACCATAGTGATACTGTCACTTTACATCGTTAAGCGGCTGATTCCAGCTGCGAAAAACTTCGAAACATCAGAGGATTTCCTCTGAAACTGCTTGACACAGTAGTTTCGTATTTGATATGGTGTTCTTCCGCTCGTCGAAAGGCGTGTCGGAAAAACCGTGTTAGGGACCGTTGTCGGTTCCAAATGCGGCGCTCTTTGAACATATAGAGGGAAGGGAAGGAACCTGTAAACGCAAGTGTAAGGGTTTTCTGTCAATTGAAGGATTAAAATTAATGATGTGCCCCTTCGGGGGCAATTATATCATGGAGAGTTTGA
>JAIVHN010000056.1 GCA_020201015.1 Spirochaeta sp.
CGATATTCCCAGACCCATGCAACCGGACCTTGGACACGCGGTAAACAAACGCGCCGACTCCCTGGGCCGCGAGCTCAGCGCTGCAGAGATCTACGACCTCTTTACCGAGGCCTACCTAAACAAAAGCGAGCCACTTGAGATACAACAATTTCGCATCCTGACGAGCGAGGCACTGAACCACGACATTAATTGTGAGGCAGTTATAAACTTTCAGGGTGAAATACACACCTTGCCGGGCAACGGGAAAGGGCCTATTGATGCCTTTGCCGCAGCCATCAAGGATATGCCCTGGCCAAAGTTCAGACTAGTGAACTTCATGGAGCAGGCAATTGGGTCCGGGTCCGATGCCGACGCGGCAGCGTTTGTACAAATTGAAACTGAATCTGGCAAAACGGTGTGGGGTGCCGGGGTTGATAGCGACATTAACATGGCCGGGCTGCTGGCCATGGTCAGCGCCTACAACCGTTCGTTCGTGACCTCGGGTGCCGCAGTCCCAGTCGAATAGATTCCTTAGCGTGTTTATTGCGCACTGCGGCACGGCAGCTTGGGACAACAGCCCCGGTAGCCGTTGCCGCAGCCCTCGTTCTAGGCTATTTTGTAGCCATGGAGCATAAAATCATCATACTTGATGGAGACCAAACGGGACAGGAACTGCTAAATGAAGCGCTACGTGTACTGGACCCAACGGTAATCCACCTTGAACTTGAGTTTGAACATTTCGACCTTAGTCTAGAGAATAGGCGTGCCACCAACAATGCGGTGGTGTATGACGCGGCTGCGGCCATGCGGCGTTCGCGGCTCTCGCTCAAGGCTGCAACTATTACTCCGGAGAAGCAGGGAGATGTCGGCAGCCCCAACAAAATTCTGCGCGAAGAAATGGACGCTCAGGTAATTCTGCGAACCGGACGACGCATACCAGGTGTTCGGCCTATTGCTGGAGTCTATGCGCCAATCAGCGTTGTGCGCATGGCTCGTGACGATGCCTATGGGGCCGAGGAGCACCGCGAGGGGACACCGGGTGCGCCGGATGAGAAAGCCTACCGCACCGAGAAAATATCTCGTGGCGTCTGCCGCGCGGTTGCCGAGTATGCCTTCCAGCATGCCCGCAAGAGTTCGGCCAAGGTTTTCGGCGGGCCAAAGTTCACGGTAAGCCCAACCTACGAAGGTATGTTCAAAGAAGAGCTCGATGCCGCCGCAGAACGCCATGCCGATGTTGTCTATGACCCCCAGTTGATTGATGCCACCTTTGCCTTACTTCTGGCCACTACCGGTGAGCCCTTAGTTATTCCCAGCCTCAACCGAGACGGTGACCTGCTTTCTGATCTGGTGCTTCAGATGTTCGGCTCCATTGCCGGTGCCGAGTCGTTAGTTATATCTTTAGATGAGGCTGGCAAGATTAGTTGTGTAATGGCGGAAGCTCCACATGGGACCGCTCCGGGACTCATGGGTAAAAACGTTGCAAACCCTATGGCTATGATTTTTGCCGCCGCTTCGTTACTGTCGTACGTAGATGACTCGGCGGCACGCAAGGCAGGCCGAGCCATGTATGAGGCAACATTGGAGGCCGTATTCGACGGTATACGCACCTCGGATATCGGAGGGTCGGCTGCCACAACGGAGTTCACCGACGAGGTGATCCGTCGTGTTCGCAACAAACTTGAGATATGGTCCTCGCTCTCGGACTAGATTAAAGCAGATCATCATAGTTCAGCAGGTTGACCACCCAACGGGAGCACAACATTGAAGACAAAGGTATATGTAACGGACGACCGTTATGGTGACTACAGCATAGAGCAGGAAATTTTAGCCGAGGTCGATGCAGAGATAGTGGTGTGCGACCTTCACGACCCGGCCACAGCCAAGACAACCTTGGCCAAGGCAGATGCTATCCTCCTCAACCTTTTTGATATGAATGCCGACATCATTGCCAGCCTCAAGAACTGCCGGGTAATCTCACGTTACGGCGTAGGCATAGACAATGTAGATGTAACGGCAGCTACCAAGGCAGGCATTTGGGTAGCTCGCGTTCCGAGCTACTGTGTAGATGAGGTTGCCGTCCACACAATCGGACTACTTCTGAGCGCAATCCGCCGCATTCCAGTAAGAGACCGCTCGGTCCGTGCCGGAGCTTGGAACTTGCAAAACACTCAGAAAGTACACCGAATGGCCGGACGTCGCCTTGGTATCATTGGCTTTGGGGCGGTTGGCCGCGAGGTTTACAAACGACTCTCCACCTTTCAGCTTGCAGAGACCCTTGTCTACGATCCATCAAAGGATCCTGATTTCGTGCGGGAGGCCGGTGCCGAACCGGTGCCCTTAAAAACACTGCTGCAAGAAAGCGACTACGTCACTATACATGCGCCGCTATCTGAAGCCACCACCGGGCTCATCGACCGGGAGAAACTGGCACTCATGAAGCCAGGCGCCATTCTGGTGAATACCGCGCGCGGCAAGATTGTCAATCAAGCGGATCTGGTAGAAGCCTTGCAGGAGGGCCGACTCGCCTACGCAGCACTTGATGTTATGGACACCGAGCCTCCTGCAGCCGACGACCCCATTCTCACTTTAGACAACATCATTCTCACCGACCACTGTGCCTACTACAGCGAACAGTCCATATCTGAACTTAAGGCCAAGACCGCGTATAACGTACTTGAGGTGCTCAAAGGGCGCTCGCCGGTATATCCGGTTAACGCGGTGTAGTTGCGCCAATGCCGGTAAACAGCAATCCCTTAGAGCTTGAGTTCCGCGCCTCTATTTCCGAGATCTCTGCCGCAGACTGGAATCGGCTGGCCCGACCTAATCCCAGTCCGTTTATGGAATGGGAGTGGCTTGCGGCGCTGGAACGCAGCGGCAGCATAACGCCTCAGAACGGTTGGCAGCCCTACCATGCGCTTCTGCGCCGTGGAGAACAGACGAGCGCGGTGGCACCGCTCTACCTCAAAAGTCATAGTATGGGTGAGTTCGTGTTTGATTTTGCATGGGCAGATGTCGCCGAACAAATGGACGTTCCCTACTACCCGAAACTGGTTGGTATGAGTCCCGCTACGCCGTCAGTCTGTTTTCGGCCGCTCATTGCCCCTGCAGAACAGCCGGATGAGGTACATAGCACGTTGCTTGCGGGAATTGACGTGCTGCTTGAGGAGCTCGAGCTCGGAGCATGTGCCTTTAACTATGTAGAAGAAGGGTTTGCCGACGAGGCAGAGCGCCACGGCTATATCCGATGGAAACATCAAAACTTTATCTGGGAGAATCCGGGCTTACGCGACTTTGAGGATTATCTTGCGTTATTTCGCAAGAACCAACGGCGGAACATTCGGCGAGAGCGGGCTTCAATAGCGCAGCAAGGGCTGGAGATTAGAGTTTTGCAGGGCGCGGAACTCACAGCAGAGCTGCTTAGACTCATGAACGCCTACTACCGCAAGACAAACGAGCAGTTTGGCCCCTGGGCCGCTCGCTTTCTCAGCAACGAGTTCTTTCCCTTACTTGGAGAGGCCTCAGTACGAGAGTTTACCGAACGTAGCGTAGTGATAGTTGCCGCTTATGACGCAAACGCAGGCCCTGATCCAATAGCTCTTAGCTTTCTCGTTAGGAAGGGAGAGATGCTTTTTGGGCGCTACTGGGGTGCGGCCGCCTTCTATGAGAACCTGCATTTTGAGTTATGTTACTATAGACCTATAGAGTGGGCAATTGCCGAGGGCATTCGCAGCTTTGATCCCGGTATTGGTTCGGCACACAAGGTGCGCCGCGGTTTTGTCGCCGTTCCCAACTACAGCATGCACCGTTTTCGCGATCCGCGTATGAACGCACTGATGGGCATGCACATAAACCGAATCAACGAGATGGAACAACAGCAAATTGACAGCCTCAACGAACTGTCGCCGTTTAGCCGATCATCATAGGGCATCATACGAAATATCGATGGGATTTTTAGGTGCCGCCGGGGCCAGGGATTCTACTGCGTGATGTGCGACGAACAAACTCGTTGGACATTTTGAGGAACGGCGCCGGATCAATAACGTTCTCACCAAGATGCACCTCAAAGTGCAGGTGAGGACCGGTAGATAGCCCTGACGAGCCTAGAGATCCAATCTGCTGTCCTTGCTCAACAAGATCCCCTTCCGAGACATTGAGCCGCCGCATATGAGAATAGCGTGTACGGAATCCATAGTTGTGCTGAATAATCACGTTCCAGCCATGGTTATACTGGTCGTAGGCAGCGTTTATTACCCGACCATTGGCACTGGCAACGAGCGGCACACCTGGGGTATCGGCAATGTCAAAACCTTGATGAAGATACCATTGACCGGTGAATGGATGAACGTGGGGTCCAAACTCGAATGTGACGCGGCCACGACCACCAATGAGCGGCCAGCCGTTGGGAATGTTGGTAAGGATGTCAGCGTGGCTTGAAAGCACACCGTCTATCCGCTCCAGCGGTTCAACCGCACCGGCAAGCACTGCCGAGAGCCTCTTGAGTTCTTCAATTTCGGGGATACTTGAATTACCGGCAGAGTTCGCGCCAATAAGCTCAACAAGCCCGCTCGACTGCTGGAGGCCGGACGATGATCCGTTGAGACCGATCAGCTCCTCCATAGTTGCGCCCATGGAAGCTTGCAGGGCCGAACTCCGACCAGCAAGTTCCGAGAGCTCGTTCAAAACAATGTCGAGACTTGCTTGTGCCGACTCTAACTCTCGAGTACGTTCGTCAAGAACATACTCCTGTTCGTGAGACCCAACTGCAAGGTAGTAAATAGAAAATGCAAGCATGCCAATTACGGCGGAAAGAAAAACGAGCGAAAGCAGGTTCATGCGGAAGTTAAGCACCCGACTCCCACTATGCGGGACAATTTTAACCGTTATTCCTTGCCAAAAAGTCGACACTATACCGCCAAAACACAACATACCTTTTGCTCTCAGCACAGACACAGGATGCGCTCCAAAATTAAGAAAACGCGCGCCCAAACCGCGCACGCCCAAAACTTGCGCACCACTGCGGCGCTTTGCGTTTAAGTATCGGGCGAAAGCTACTCCGGGTAAACCCGCATTGGGGTAAACCTGGAACTCATGCAGGGTAACCTGCTCCAAAATTATAACTAGCTACACTGCATCATACAATAAATACTGGATTTGTCCAGGGTTGTTCAAGCTACAATATACAGGATTGTGGTCGAATCTCAAGTCCTTGACAACCAGGGTACCATCGTATAAACCCTTGGAAAGCGGTACAACCGCAAAGAACGTTATGCATAATGAGTAAGTATATTGTTGCTATACGCGCGCAAGAGCAGCGCGAACGTCGAATCATGCTTGCGCGAATCGGCACTGTCTTCGCGCTATGTTTCCTCTTTTGGATTGTGCCTGCCCAAGATCTTCATCCGGTCTTCATTGCCGTCGCCGCGGGGCTCTCGCTGGCCTCGGGGTTTACTCCCAATCTCATACTCGCGTTGCTGGGACTCGGCTTCCTCAGCATGTTTTTATCACGTAAATACTATGTCCTAAACGCTCCGGACGTGGCCATTCGCAAGACAAGGGGGAACTGATATATGGTTAGTCTACTGAGCTACATTTCCACAGATCGGATAGTCGACATTGACTCGCAGCAGCGCGAGGAGATACTCAAGCAGCTTATTGCCAAGACTTTGGAGGGCGAGGCATCTGGGCTTCAAGACAAGGTGTACAAAGAGATCACCTCAAAAAGCCACAAGAAAGAGGTAAACATGGGAAAAGGCTTTGCACTTGCCCATGCACGCATAGAGGGGATAGAGGATATTCGTGTGAGCGTAGGTCTGCTGCCAAATAAGATTAAGTACCGTAAGGGCGACCCAGTTCACACAATTTTTTGCATTGCTATCCCTAACGATATGTCCCGCGTCTACCTCAGTCTCATGGCGCGGCTCACGCGAATGCTATCACTACCGGATGCAGGCCCTAAGTTTGAAAAGGCTAATCATGTTGAGATTGTTTCTTTTATAGAAGAATTTGAGAAATAAAGCCGGGCCGAGATGCAGGCCGGAGGTACATATCTATAGGCCGCTACGGCCCTCGGTGCAGCAACCTAACCGCTACGGCCCTCGGTGCCGACGACACCCCAGGGCAGAAGTTGCCCACCGCGCCGTTGCCAGTCCTGCAGCGAGCCGTCGTACACCCGAACACGCCTGAACCCGGCCAGCCGTGCTGCAAACGCATTGTGCGCCGCAGAATACCCACAGCCACAATAAAAGATGCATTCCACGTTGGATGTGATTCCTGCCTGCGCAAACACCCGAACCAGGTCTTCCGGTTCGCGCATAACTGGATAGCGGGTAACCCGAAAGGTACGCACATAGGGCAGATTTGTGCTCCCGGGAATAGCCCCACGAGCAAACTCCTCTACCGGCAGCGAGTTGCAGACCACTTTGCTCTCATCATTTAGCCCAAGCAACAGGTAGGTGAAGTCTGCCGTTTTGCTCTCATCGGGAATGGGAAGAAAACTGCCGCGCTGTACTCGCTGTTGTTGCGGGCTTATTAAACCCACGTTACTGCGCCAAGCCCGCATACCGCCATCCAGAACCCGGACATCGGGATGCCCATAGTAGTCAAGCGCCCACCATAGCCGGGAGGCCAGGTAGCTCCCCCCCTCGTCGTAAACCACAACGGTAGAGTCGGCATCTATTCCCACGCTCTGAAAAAGCTCGCACGCACGCTGCTCATCTAACAGCATGTTGGGAACTTCTTCTCCGTTGCTAAGGGTCACACTGTCGTCCAAGTCGGACGGAGCAAGACACACCGCTTCAGGAATGTGATCGCGTTCGTAGGCCGCACGACCCCGTGCATCAATTATTTTCATGCGATCGCCCGAGAGAACTTTAAAAAGTGTACTTGGCTCAATGAGCAGTTTACGTGCCACTTGTTTTAGTATAGAGAGCTTAATGAAAAACCGTCAACGGTAACTGAGACTATATCTGAGAGGTTCTTGAATTGTTAAAAGATCAACCACCGGGATCTGAAAAACGACCGCGTCGCCTTCGCGCTGGCCGCCCTGTTGGGAAAGGAGCTGGCCCTCAACGGTAACGCGCAGCTCGATTGCCGCCTCGGATACTATCCTCCGCAGCACAGCCGCACTTTCGTACTCTTCAAGAGCCCAGACGATGTATTCGATGTACTCATCACGGCTCATTTCCTCTCCTCTTGGTGGCAAGAGAAACTCGGCAACTTCGCGAATTGGCGTAAGGGCAAGCAGCCCGCGCACCGTACCTGGGTTGAGGTAAATGTGGAGAGTCTGTTCCTGTCCGTTTTGCTCCAAGCCAAGGAGATCGTTGTTACTACCGTCTTGGGCAGCAGCAATACGCGCTACATCAGTGAAGCTGAGCTGCAACTGAAGCACATTGTTCTGCGGAGTCTCAGCAGAGACGAGTTCCAGGGCGTCGTTTGCGGCAAACACCTCTGTTATTTCCTCTAAGTCGAATACCGGTGTCTCGGACGGGTCAACATCAAAGAGCCCCTGCAGGTCGGCCAGGTAGCGCACCAGGATCTCATGCACCTCCATGCGCAGCTCGGTCGTACCCGAACCGTCGTCTCGCAAATGCAGCTCCTGCTGCGCATTGCAGCCGAAG
Organism: Spirochaeta sp.; assembly: GCA_020201015.1. Taxonomy (GTDB): domain Bacteria; phylum Spirochaetota; class Spirochaetia; order DSM-27196; family SLAA01; genus SLAA01. Next base: position 7,596 of record JAIVHN010000056.1, read on the forward strand.
AAAAAGAGGGACGCGGCAGCCACCGCAACAGCCCGGGCGATAATGGAAGTTTGAACAAGCTTTGATGTCATGACGTGAAGATATCGCAGCCAGTGGTGCTTGTCCAGGATGGGGCCGGTACGCTGCGAAGGCGCGGCGCGGCCTTGGCGCCCCCGATCGCGCCAAGGGTCGCTCTGGGTCACGCCAGCGACACAAACATTTAACGAATTTGAACCCATATTCCCACCCATATTTATGGCCATAAATATGGGTCTGAAATGTAGGTTTTTGAAAACCCCCGTCGGCGCCTCGCCGGCGGCGCCCCCGGCGAGGCGCGGATGAAGAGGCGCTGGTGATGTTGAGCGATATTCTACCGACCGGACACGAGATTGGTGTACAGTACGGTGCGGTAAAACCGGGCGATGTAGTGGCAATTGTTGGTGCGGGCCCCGTTGGTATGGCCGCGCTGCTCACTGCTCAATTCTACTCTCCCGGTTGCGGAGCTAATGAAAATGACTAAGGACGGGGTCGATGTTGCCATTGAGGCGGTCGGTATACCGCAGACTTTTGACCTCTGTCAAAGTGTGGTGCGTCCCGGTGGGCATATTGCCAACGCCGGTGTACACGGCGTGAGTGTCGACCTCCAGCTCCAGACCCTCTGGATTCAAAACATCACCCTAACGACCGGTCTGGTGAACACCAACACTACCCCAATGCTCATGAAGACGGTTGAAGCAGCCAAGGTCCAACCAGCAAACTTGATAACCCACCACGTTGACTATGACCAGTTCATAAAAGCTTACGACGTCTTTGCGGATGCCGCCCGGATCCGGGCGGCGTCTTTCTCTGTCTGGAGGCGCGGCAGCGTGCAATCGTGCTTGCGTCCTGTGGGGTAGGCGGGTATAGTCAGCGCATGAAAGGTGTTATTGTTGCTGCTGGGTATGGAACACGCTTCCTGCCGGCGACTAAGACTGTTCCCAAGGAACTACTGCCGCTTATTGACCGTCCGGCCATAGACTTTGTTATAGAGGAGTTCCTTGGGGCCGGTATCCGCGAGATTCTTATTATTAGCTCACGCCGTAAGCACGCTTTAGAAGACTACTTCGACCGCGAGGTAGAGCTTGAGTCGGTCTTTCGTGCGGAAGGTGCACAGGCCAAGCTTGAGGCAATTCAACCGCCAAAGGCCGAGATTCAGTTTGTTCGGCAACGGAAGATGATGGGCACCGGACACGCGCTCCTCTTGGCCGAGTCGTTTGTAGGGGACTCCCCTTTTGTTGTTGCCTACCCCGACGATCTGCAGCACGGCGGCACTCCAGTTGCCAAGCTGTTAGTTGATGCATACAAGGCTTCCGGCTGTAGCGTACTCGCGACGATGTTTGACCCGCCGAACCTGGAACGCTACGGGGTGCTGTCCCTGGCCGCCGACGGTGTGCATGTGGATGGGATTGTAGAGAAGCCAGCGCCCGGCAGTGAACCAAGCCGTGAGGCATCTTTAGGGCGTTACCTGTATACCCCGGAGCTCTTTCCCTTGCTGCGTGAGGGGTGGAATGCGCACTTGGCCGAGGCTGGCGCGTCGGCCGAGGAGCGGGCGCTGCCACCAGCCGCATGCGCGGTTGAGGGCCTGCCTGAGTACTTCCATACCTATGCGCTAAACAAGCTCATGCAGGCAGGTAAGGTGGTGTTTGCCCGCATAGACGGTGAGCGCCTGGACACCGGCAGCCCGGCTGGCTATCTGCGGGCCATTCTGCGTTACGCTGCCAGCAGGCCGGACTTAGTCGATGTCCTGCGCGAGGAGCTCGAGCGCTTGCGGTAGCGGGTCGCCGGGGCCGGGCGGCTGGTCGGCCAGTAGGACGAGAGCGGCCGCTTCATCTGGGTCGTTCCGCTTGGCTCTGCCAGCAGCGTAGATCAGGCATTTGTCCCGCCAGGCATTGTGCGCGAGGCGGAGCAGGTCAGGCGGCAGGTGGGCAACGCTTAGGAAGGCCGCCAGCGCCCGGAGCCTGAAAAACTCAATGCGTCCGTATCGCTCCGAGAGCTGCTCTCCCTCTGCTGCAGAGTGACCGGCGCGCTTGATAATGAGCGGTTCAGAGAGAAAGCCTACCTCGTGGGTGGCGGTGAGCCGCAGCCAGAACTCGTAGTCCTCCGCCACCTGTATGTCCTCACGAAACCCGCCGATCTGCTCAAAGACGTTGCGCTTGACCATGGCGGTTGAGGGGCCAATCATGCATTTTTCTAAGGCCGCCGTGAAAACATCGCCATGTTTTGGATACTCATCCGCAGGCTGCTTAATGATCCGTTTCCCACGTAACCAGTGCTCACGAGTGTGGGATAGGACGAGTTGCGGGTGGGCCCGGTGGAGCGTGAGCTGAGCGGCGAGCTTACTGGAAAGCCAGAGATCGTCAGAGTCCAGAAAGGCGATGTACTCACCACGAGCAATCTCAACGCCACGGTTGCGCACCGCACCCGGCATGCCGCAGTGGGGAATACGCAGCGTGGTCACAGCGCAGTTGGACGCTGGGGCGGCCTGCGTGCGGGTAGCTGTGGCCTGGGTCAGTTTGGCAAGGTAGTCCGGCGTATCATCTGTGGAGCCGTCGTCCACAATAATTATTTCAAGGTGGCCAGCCCACGCTTGGTTGAGAACAGACGCCACGGCCTCCGAGAGCAGGCGGCGCCGGTTGTAGCTGGGGATAATCACCGAACAGATGGGCTCTTTCTCGTCGCCACGCAGGATAGACATGATGATGCAGTATACCGCGTGGGGTGTGCTCGGGGAACGGGGGTCTGCTCGGGTGGGCCTTATGTGGAGTAAAAAAACACAGGCTATAGGCAAAATGATATCACTTTGCTCTCAATTTGCTATCACTTTGCCCCTACTGGGTACATCAAGCAGGTGCACGCGCGGTATGTACCGTGTGACGGGATCGCGGAATCGCGGCTGGTCTCGGGTAACCGGGATACCCGTTCATTGATTGATGCTCCCACTCGGGTACGATACTATGACTTTTGTTAAAGTATCGTACACGACACGGAGCGAAGATTACTATGCAGCTTAATGGACTACACGACTATCACTCACGGCGGTCTCCGGTGGTGGCGCGCGGGGGCATGGTGGCCTCCAGCCAGCCCTTGGCGAACGCGGCCGGGCTGCGGGCGTTGGATGCGGGGGGCAGCGCCGCCGACGCGGCGGTGGCGGTCGCGGCGGCGTTGCAGGTGACGCAGCCGTGCTCGACCGGGCTCGGGGGCGATGCCTTTTGGTTGTACTTCAACGCGGCGGACCGGCGCGTGTACGCGGCCAACGGTTCCGGCCGCAGCCCGGCGGGGTTGTCGGTGGAGGCGGCGGTTGATGTGGCGCAGGCCGCGCGGGTGGTGGCCGCCGGGTCGGGCCAGGCCGACAAGGGCGGTCATGGTGCGCACTCGGATAGGTTTCTGCGTCTGCCGCCATTCCACGCCCACACCGTGACGGTGCCGGGGGCCGCCGCTGCTTGGGCAGCCTTGCTTGAGCGCTTTGGGCGCCTGCCGCGCGCCGATGTCGTGGCACCAGCGGTGCGCTTAGCGGCCGACGGTTTCCCGGTGGCGCCTGTGACTGCCGAGTGGTGGACACGCGGGGTGCACCGGCAGCTCGCACTTTTCCCGCACGGGCACGAACTCATGCCCGGTAGTGGGGCTGGCGCGCCACGTGGGCCGGAGCCGGGAGAGACCATGCGGCTGCCGACGCTGGCGTGGAGCATTGAGCAGTTTGGGTTGCACGGGGCTGAGCCCTTTTACCGTGGTGAGATTGCGCGCCGCATTGTGGCGGCGGTGCAGGCCGAGGGTGGTGTGCTCCGTATGGAGGATCTGGCCGCCCACGAGACGGCCGTGGTTGAGCCGATATCGCT
>JAIVHN010000219.1 GCA_020201015.1 Spirochaeta sp.
CGCAGCGGCCAGCGGCGCAGCGGCCAGCGGCGCAGCGGCCAGCGGCGCAGCGCCAGATAGCGGCGCCGTGGAAAGTGACTATGTGCGAGCCCGGTTGCTGCAGTTGGGTAACACGCCATATGCCGTAAGGGGCGCCCATGAATAAAACAGGTTCTATGCGACTGCTTTTCTTGTCGCGTCTGTCTGTGTATGCGCTGGCGGTGGCGGCGCCGCTGTATCATCCTGCGGTACAAGTGTCGTACGGCCGCCCCGGTATTTTACTATGGTTCGGTATTGTACCCCTATCTTTTGTACTTGCGTATCTCCGCATCCAGAGTCGCGGCTGGTCACAGTTACGCTTAGCTGCGGGCATTGGGCTACCCCTCATTGCAGGAGTTATGGCTCGCGGTCTTTCACAGGCAGCCCTTCAGTTTGCTGCGGTTGGTCTTGTAGCGTTTGTGCTCACCTTTATTGTGTTTCACAGCCGTGCCCGCGGGCGTGGCGTTGCAGTGATGGAACCCTTTCTCCCGGCGCTACTGTACCACCGGTTAATAAGTTTCTCTCGCGCCTCGGAAGACCTTGCGGCAAGCAGCATAGGGGTAACCCGACTGGTACTTGTTGTCCTGATTGCCGGTTTTCTTGCCCACGGACTCATTATCTATCTTTGCTTTTTCCAGCAGCACGGAAGCCAGTACCGCACACGTCTTCGAAAAGAAGTCGCCGTATTTCTTCTGGTGGGCGTAGTTGTGCTTGGTACTATTGTAACGGCGCTGCCACCGGATTTCGTGGAGAATCCGATCGTGCGCAATCTTTTAGGTGGTGAGGCCGACCAGGAGTCTGAACTCATAGATGAGTACGGCGAAGGACTGGAGAACGGTGCCTCGCGTGACGACGAGAGCGCACTTCGTGGGATCCCCTCGGACAGGTGGCCACAACCTGGCCGAGATGGAGAGGGCGGCACTCCACGAAATCAATATGCAGTCATGGTCGTTGCGGCGGAAGCATCACCCAGCTACCTTGCCGACCGGTACTATAGTCTTCTTGAACCAGATGCAGGTTTTGCGCGCGCTCGCGACACGGAGTTAAACGAGTTGTCGCAGATGCGAACACTTGAGACCTGGCGTAGCGGCCGCACCGCGACAGACAAGGGGCGCCGTCGGGAAAGCATCGAGGTGCTTTCTACCTTAGCGGAACGGTATATCGCCTACAGGCCTAAAAGCTTTGAACCGACAACCCTCGACCGCCGCTTCCACCCATTTAGCTACTCTTACCGGGCCGTCTCGGAAGTCCAGCGAACGACCCGCGCCATACGTTCAGCTGTGGCAGAACCGGATGAAGCCCTACGCACCGAACTGGCTGCGTACCTTGAGGTTCCGCTATCCGCAGCGGACCGCGAGGTGTTTGCAGATCATCTAGAACAGACTGTCGCTAGCGACAGCGGGTACCATGAGAGGATTGAGGACATTCTACGCAGTTTCGAGAGCTTCCAGTACAATGCCGGATACAGTAATAACGTTTCGGTACGGCACATGGTGGAGTTCCTTGACAACACACAGGAGGGTGACTGTGTTGAGTTTTCCCACAGCACAGCAATTCTTGCACGCATGGCTGGCATACCCTCGCGCGTGGTAACCGGATACCTGGTGGCTGCCGAGCTACAAACCCCCTCCCACCGCCGCGGTCTTGAGCTTTTAATTGAAGACCTGCCAGTGCTTCAGGAGTTCGATCCCGACTCACTTTACCTGGTAACTACCGCACATCGCCATGCTTGGGTGCAACTCTACCTGCCGGAGTACGGCTGGGTCGATTTCGAAACTACAGCGTACTCTATTCCGCCTGTAGGGCTGGGCGACCCCAACCAACGCGACGTAATTATTCCGCTCTTGCAAGACGCCCAACGCACCGCACCCGGCCCGGTTATTCAACCGCAGGTGGTGCTGCGTTTCCTTGCGGCAGTCATTTTGTTTGGGCTTGTGGGTCTCTTGGTATGTCGATATTTTCTTGAAATGTATCTCATGCTCCAGGCTCGCGGCTCGGGTGACCAGGCTGTACGGGCATTGTTTCGGCTTGTACTGCTGCGTTATGCCTCGGACGGCTATCCCGGTAAGGCACGTTCGGCAACTGCACTCGAGTACGCCGCCGAGCACCCGGAACTTGCGCAGTTTGCCGAGATTTACACCGAGCTCCGCTACCGCTCGAGTATTCACGAGGATGAACGGCAGCGGCGCCTGAAAGAGTTGCGAGACGCAGCTACCACCGCCATGGCACGTGCCCGGCGCCCCGGGCCAGCAGCTGCTGTTCGTAGGCTCCTAAGTCTGCGGGGATTGGCGTACCAATGAAGCGGTATTTGACTAAAGGGCTGCGTGGCGCGCCAGCGGCAGCTCTACTGGGCCTTCTACTGGTTATTTTACTGGGCCTGCTCTTGGTTGGCTGCGGCGGAAGACAGGACTGGGTGACTTTTCGGGGCACACAAGGCCGCGGCCGCGCCGAAAACGCAATCACACCACCGCTTGGCATTCGCTGGAAACTGAAACTACAACGTGACAGCACCTCGCTTGCCGCCTTCAACCCACCTGTGGTGCTGGACGATACCATCTATTTCGGCTCAACCGACGGCAACTTCTACGCCCTCGACATAGAGAGTGGATACATGCGTTGGACATTCTCTACCGACGGCCCAATAAACTCGGTACCCTACGCGGATGCTGCGAATGTGTATTTTGGCTCGGTGGACGGCAACGCGTATGCCTTGCGTCGAGAAGACGGCAGTGAGGTGTGGCGCTTTGATACCGGGCGGCCGGTACGCAGCTCGGTTACACGCTATGAAGACATGGTCATGTTTGCAAGTGATGCTGGCTCAACTTTTGCCGTCAACGAGCAGGGCAAGGAGCTTTTCAGCCTTCCAAACCTTATCTGGTACTACATCACGTTCCAAGTTCATGACGATGTGATGTACTTTGCGCCGGGTCCAATAGACAACCCTCGCAGTTTGGCGGCGTACAACGTGAAAACCGGCGAGCACCTGTGGCTACTGGACACCGCGATGCTTAATGCAGTGTGGTACTCCTTTCCCGCGGTCGACGGCGACATGCTGTTCATGGCAACCGGGGCCCCGCGCGGCAGTTACTGGGAGTTAAGCTACTACGGCATTGACCGTCACACCGGAGACATACTCTGGCGCTCTACGGATATTTCCCACTTCCCGGATGGGTATTACGTCGACCCTGAACTGCTCTTTAGCCGCAATATTGAACTTCTAGACTTCATGGCACCGGCGGTCGTCGGAAACCGAGTGATCTTCACCAGCGGCGACGCCACCGTCAGGGCCTTTGATACTCACAGCGGAGAATTGGCTTGGTCTAGTGACCTGAGCTACCCAACAAGTTCGGCGCCAACAATAGCCGGTAACACCGTCTACTTCGGCGTGCACGGGGAGTTAGACGCTGCGTCCGAGGCTGCGGTCACTGAGTCGCCTAATGACTCACCCGACGCAGCTCCAGCGCGACTTGTGGCCCTTTCGACTCGTAACGGTAGTAAGGAATGGGAGATGCCGATTGACGGAGCAGTACTTAGTGCGCCAGTGATTGCTGGCCGCAGAATACTCTTTGGTACACAGAACAGTGTCTTTTATATTCTGGAGGCGTTGTTCTAGATCTACGCCGGGCCGCTGCGGCTACTGCTGCGCGGCTTTACTTGAGGCGTGCATCTCGTACCGGATTGCTCAGAATACCTATCTTCTCGACCTCAACCTCAACTACATCGCCTTGTTGAAGCGGGCCAACTCCGCTTGGAGTACCGGTTAGCACAATGTCGCCAGCAAGCAGACTGAAGTTCTTGCTGATAAAACTGAGAGTTTCTGCGATACCAAAGATCATGCTTGCGGTATTGCCGGACTGGCGAACTTCACCGTTAACGCGGCACTCAATGGCCAGAGCCTGAGGGTCTCCAAGATCTTTCTGAAGAACTATGCGCGGCCCAATTGGTGCAAAGGTATCAAACGACTTTCCGCGGAACCAACCGGAGCGGTCGGAGTTCTGAATATTTCGCTGGCTGATGTCGTTCATGCAGGTGTACCCGTAAATGTAGTCATACGCATCTTCTGGCTCAATGTGACTGCAGTCGCGACCAATGATAAAGGCTAATTCACCCTCATGATCCGTACGTGGTATTTCAAAGTCGTAACTGGCCAGGATGGCGGGGATCACAATCTCTTCATTCGGGCCAACCAAGGAGTTAGGTGTTTTAGCAAAAAGTATTGGCTCGGAAGGAATGTCTTTGGTAAATCCTTGCACACGTACAGACTCGCTTTCCTGAATGTGGGCATGGTAGTTTAGTCCCAACGCAATGATCTTACTGGGATTTACACGATACTCGGTTCCATCAGATACAGGCAGTGTAATCATGGTCTAAAAGTACCACCATTAACCCATTCTGTCAATCACGATTTCTTCGTGATGCTTCCGCAAAGAGGCTCCAACTCGCACACCTGCCGGCAAGGGGAGCCGTCGGTGAACGGTTGGAGCCTTAGTATGCGTAAGTTCAACTGTCCGTGCGAACTACTTTTATCTGTGCGAACTACTTCCCAAGAGCCTCAAGAATTAGGTCGCCAGCTGCAGTGGTAGAACCCGATCCTCCCATATCGCCGGTAAGTTGGGCTCGCTTGTTCTTGACTACAGACTCAATAGCCCCAAATAGCTTTTCACCAAGGTCTTCATGACCCAGGAAGTCCAGCATGAGTTTGACGGTCCAGACCATTGCAATGGGGTTTGCAAACCCTTTTCCAGCAATATCTGGGGCCGAACCGTGAACGGGCTCAAACATGCTGGGAAACTTCTTCTCAGGATTGATGTTGCCACCCGCGGCAAAGCCAAGGCCGCCCTGCAGTACACTCCCAAGGTCGGTGAGAACATCGCCAAAGAGATTACTTGCAACAATGACATCAAAGTCTTCCGGGCGTTGGATCATGAACATGCTCAGCGCGTCTACATGATACTGGTCGGCGGCTATGTCAGGGTAGGCAGCCGAACGCTCGGCAAACAGTTTATCCCAAAACACCATGCTGTAGTTGAGCGCGTTACTCTTGGTGGCGCTGCTGACCTTTGCAAAGGTTTTCCGGCCTTCATCGCGACGCTTGGCCGTCCGAGCCTGCGCGAGATCAAAAGCATAGTTCATGACCTTCACGGTGTTCTTACGAGTAAAAACCGAGGTCTGTATTGCAGTTTCCTCCTCGGTGCCCTCGCCTACTAAGCCACCTATTCCTACATACTCGCCCTCAACGTTCTCGCGAATAAACACGATGTCTACATCCGCAACACTCTTGCCCCGAATCGGACAGTCTTCCTCGGTAATGAGCTTGATCGGACGCAGATTGATGTACTGGTTAAAGCCCCGGCGAATTCTCAACAACAGGTCGCGCAGACTCACATGGTCCGGCACTCCCGGATACCCGACTGCACCAAGAAGAATTGCATCGGTGTCCCGCAGCCTGTCCATGCCGTCGGCATCCATCATTACGCCGTTTTTCGCGTAGTACTCACAACCCCAGTCGTAGTGCTTGTACTTGAAGGCGATGCCTCCATGAAGTTCGGCCACCCGGTCCAGCACCTTCAGGCCCTCTACCATCACCTCGTTTCCGATCCCGTCTCCAGGGATCACCGCAATGTCATAGGTTTTCATATTTTCTCCCGTCTATCATTCATTATGACCTGCTCAAATGAGCAGGTAAGGATTCTCAAGCAAGGTCTTAACGGTTCGTAGGAAGCTCGCCGCTGGCGCACCGTCAATAATTCGGTGGTCGTAGGTCAGCGACAACTCGGCAATGGGGCGAATCACCGCCTCACCGTCCACCGGTACAACGCGATCTTTAACCGCCCCGACCGCGAGAATTCCACTCTCTGGAGAGTTGATGACCGCAGTGAAGCTGTCGATCTCGAACATTCCAAGATTGGAAACGCTAAAGGTACCCCCCTGCATATCCTCGGTGCCTAAACTACCGTCACGTGCGAGCTCGCCAAGGCGCCGCGACTCGGCATGAATTTCTTTCAGGCCCATGCGGTCTACCGCTTGCAAGACCGGCACCAAGAGACCTTCCTCAACCGCAACAGCCATGCCGATGTTGATATCGCTGAACTCAATAATCTCGTTCTCGGTCATGGTTGCGTTCATACGGGGATGTTCACGCAGCGCAGAAGCCACCGCCTTGATCACCACGTCGTTGTAGGACACCTTGATCTCAAGGTCCTTGAGCTTGGCTCGCATGCGTCCGGCCTCGGTCATATCAACCTCAATCCGGTGCACAGCCTGCGCGGCGGTATCGAGACTCTCTCGCATTCTCCGCGCGATAACTCGACGCATACCGGAGATCGGTACCGTTCGCCCCGAAAGGCCGGAGGCATCGCCGGGTACCATGGAACTCGGCGGCTCACCGGCAGCGGCACTTGGCCCGGCAGATGAGAGCACGTCGTCGCGCAGTATGCGCCCCTGTGGCCCGGTTCCAGCTATACCGTCAAGCGAGAGCCCGCGTTGCTGGGCTACCTTGCGCGCAAGTGAACTGGCCTTCGGCGCGTTCTTGACCGCCTCAAGCACATCGAGCTCAATGATCAAGCCCTCCGGCCCGGTACCTTGGAGCTCGCTCAGCTCAACCTCGTGTTCCTCGGCGCGCATGCGTGCGCGCGGCGTGGCAAACACGCGACCACCGCCGGGTGACTCATCCTTGCGTTCGGCTGCGGCTGGGGCGGTGGTTGCCGCGGCGGCAGGGGCCGATGGCGGGGCTGACGGTGCTGGCGGGGCTTGCGGGGCGGCCGCCACTGGCGGGGCTGACGATGC
>JAIVHN010000172.1 GCA_020201015.1 Spirochaeta sp.
ATCCGCATGCATGATGGACAGGTCGTTGAGGATGTGACAACCGAAACCATAACTGGAAGCGGAACCATAACCGGAAGCGAAAAGCGAGCTACAGCCGCATCGGAAGGGGTGGTTGTATGAGAGGCATAACACAATGGGAGAACACCCGCATATCGGTGAGGAGTATTGCCGGGGCACCTATTCGGTCGGCACTCACTGCGTTGGGAGTAATGATTGGCGTAGCGGCTGTAATCATACTTATTGCCCTTGGACGTGGTGCTCAAACTCAGGTGGAGTCTAGTCTACACGCACTTGGGGCAAACCTACTCATAGTATATTCCGGCGAACCACGAGGCACCGCATTAGTGCGAAACAATACCGCCAACATCAGGCCGACCTTGAGTGAGGCCGACCTGGCAATGATCCAAGACCTGCCGCTGGAGCTGGTGGCTTTGAGTACTCCAGCTTCAACGGCTAACGTGCAACTTAAGTTTGAGAATAGGAATATTGCCGCGAGTGTCGTCGGCACCGGGCCGGAATACCCCGACATTCGGAACTTTCAGCCGATCTACGGTAGCTTCTTTACTCACACAGACCTGGAGCGTCGTTCGGCCGTGGTCCTTCTTGGGGCACAGATCTACCGTGATCTGTTTGACGCTGGTCGCGACCCAATTGGCGAGAATGTCAGAATAGACGGCGTTTCATATCGGGTGATAGGAGTAATGGAGGAGAAAGGCTCGGCAGTGCAGGACTCCTCGGTTCTTATTCCAATTACCACCTTTCAGCGGCGGATCTCGGGTGAGACTAACTATGCCATGATCAGCATTCAGGCGGCCTCAAGTGAGGTCATGCGCGAGGTGCAGGCGGTCATTGAGCAGCAGCTCCTTCGACTTCACAGACTACCGAGTATGGAATACGCCGATTTTTACATTGCCAACCAAATGGATCTGCTTTCCACCGTCGCCGGTGTTGCGAGTACATTCACTTTGCTCTTAGCAAGCATTGCTGGCATCAGTCTGGTGGTTGGTGGAGTTGGAATTATGAATATCATGCTGGTCTCGGTTACCGAGCGTACACGGGAAATTGGTGTGCGAATGGCGCTTGGTGCTCGGCCGCGTGACATCACCGCCCAGTTTCTTACCGAGGCGGTGGTACTATCAATTGGTGGCGGCATAGTCGGCATTGCCTTGGGCCTAGCTGGTTCATGGGTGGCAGTGAACATGGCCCGCACGGCTGCCGAGGTGAGCACTGCATCCGTTGCCGCGGCCTTTGGGTTTTCGGTGTTTATTGGTTTGTTCTTTGGCGGCTACCCCGCGTGGCGGGCATCTAAACTTGATCCTATAGAGGCGTTACGGTATGAGTAAGTTATTTTTGTCTTTTAGTTTAATTCTCACGTTGTTCATGTTGTCGGCGCTGCAGCTTCCGGCTCAGCGGCAATCCGAGGATCCGGCACTGCAGAAGGCGCGTCAGGAGACCGAGCTGGTACTTGATCTTGGCCGGCTCATTGGGTTTATTCAGCGAATGGTAGAGGAGCGTCCGGACCTGGAGATTTCTCGGGAACAAGCAGCGGCACTCGCCGATCTACTTGGAGAGATTCGGACGACCTCCCGCCTTACTGGCGCAACGGCGCGCTCAATGACCTCGCGCATAGAAAACGATATACTGAACGTGGAGCAGTTGCAGCACACAGACCGACTCTGGAT
>JAIVHN010000057.1 GCA_020201015.1 Spirochaeta sp.
GCGTGCGCACGGTTATGGGCCGGTTGCCAACTGCGTTGAACATTTTTGTCAGCATCTGAGTCTGTTCATCCTCGGTCGGTGCATTGCGGCGTGATAGAAACATGAACTCGGTACGCAGCAGCCCTACACCTTCGGCTCCGTTTGAGTTTACGTGATTCGCACCGGCAAGATCCCCAATGTTGGCTTCTACGGTAATGAGCCGCTCGTCTTGGGTGTAGGCGGCCTCGCCGCTACGTTCTCTGAGGTCCTGGCGTCGATCAAGCCATGCCTGACGTTTTGTGCTGAACTTGTTTTGTGTGCTTTCGTCGGGGTTGAGGATTACGGTGCCCGATTGTCCGTCAATTGCGGCACTTGTCGCCTGGCAGGCCCAGTCGGCCGAGACACCGGCCACGGCCGGAATAGCTAAGGCACGAGCAAGGATGGCCGCATGTGAGGTAGGGCCGCCCTGTTCAGTAATAATCCCCAGTATTCGTTCGGGGTCCAGTTGGGCGGTATCCGACGGGGTCAGCTCACGGGCACATAAAATGACAGGGCTGTCCGGTCCGGCACTGGCGCCGTTGTCCTCTTCTAAGAGTTCGCGCAACACTGCCCGCCTGACGTCGTGGATATCGACCGCTCGTTGTGCCAGATACGGTTCGGCGTTTGCAGCGTAGGCCTGTGCGAGTTCCTGCATAGTGTCGGAATAGGCGCGGGCGGCGTTGTTTCCAGACTCGCCGACGGATGTATTGACAGCCTCAAGCACCTCGGGATCGTCAAGAATAAGTTGGTGAGCCTCAAGAATTTCCGCCTCACCGGCCGCTCCCCGCGCGCCCAAGGAATGCACTTGCTTCTTCATGCGACTGCGAACGCGGTCACGTGCGGCGTCAAAGAGCTCAAGCTCGTACTCGGCGTCGGCGGCGGCATGATCCGGCAGTTCCGGTTCTGTAGTCTCAACGCGGTAAAGTGGGCCCACTGCCCAACCCTCGGAGATGCCGGTGGGCCTGCGTAGGGAGCTTTCGTCGTCGGTTGGGGATTTTGCCGCCGTTGAGGAAGGAGCTGCCACGTTAGAGCGCTTAGCAACGGGACCTGCTTTCCGAGTCTCCGGCGGTGCTACCGCTTCGCCAAAGTTCTCTGCTACGAGGTCCGCAATTCCCTGGATTGCCTGGTCGGACTCCGGGCCTTTGGCGCGGACCTCTATTGTGTCGCCGTGTGTTACCGACAGAAGGGTGATGCGGTTAAGACTTGCAGCATTCACAAACTCGGATTCCTTTGTGAGGTTTCGCACCATTACCTGAGCCTTATACTTTGAGCAGGCCTCAACGAACTTTGCGGCGGGCCGCGCATGCAGCCCATGGTGGGTAAGGATTTGGAATGTGTGCCCGCCGCCAGCCGGGGTTTCGATCAGTGAGGCTGGCTCAGCTGCGTATGCAAGCTCGTCGGGGCTTTCGTCGGTTTCGGCATCCGCAGATGTGGCGGCACCAAGTTGTTGTTGCTTGGGAAGAAGCGCATTCATGGCCTCGGCCGCCACAGTAGCTAAGTCAGCTCCAATTCCTATTTGCACCGCTGCAGCAACAGCGCCCTCTACCAGGGGGCCAGCGCATATGCGAACCAAGTCGATATAGTCGTCACCCAAAAACTCCAGCGCAGTTTCGGCACTCAGAATGGCACTTCCCAGATCCATGAGCACCAGCACACCGTCGGGGGAAAAGACCGACTCAATGGCTTCCATTATTTGAGTTGCATCGGTGCCGAGCTGTTCGTGGTCGTCGCCGACCCCGCCTGCATGGGCTATGGGTATAGAAGCTTCGCTGACGCCTGCTGCAAGGCCTGCCGCACCTGCTGCAAGTTCGCGACTATGCGAAACAATAACGAGACCAACCATAAATCTACTCCGTTATCTTGCAAGGGTTTCTGAGGCGGCCTTTAACATAAGGTACGTTGATGTGGCACCCGGATCTTGATGATCCTTACTGCGCTCGCCCAAGTAACTTGCACGGCCTTTGCGCGCGACGAGCGCCACGGTTGCCTTCATGCCTTGCTCTGCGGCCTCAACCCCAGCGGCCAACATAGGCGTAATACCCTTGTCAACAGCTGCCCTCATAGCCTCAATGGCTGGCAGCCATGCATCGACCATGGTCTTGTCTTCCAGTACCGCTTTGCCTCGTGCGACTACTCCGTCTACGCCAGCTGCAAACAGTTCAAGCAAGCCCGGGGCGTCAAGCTCTGTCTTACCGACCGTCTGCATGCTGCCTTTGAGAAAAAAGGTACCATATAACGGGCCGGATGCGCCGCCGACTGTTTTTATAAGCGTCATCGAGACCGTTTTGCACGCAGCTCCAATGTCTTTTGGCGGTTGTTGCTCAAGCGCTTCTGTTACCTTCGAAAAGCCTCGTGCCATGTTAATACCGTGGTCGGCATCACCAATAGCAGAGTCGAGCTCGGTTAGGTAGCTCTTGTTCTCGGTGTAGATGTCATCCAGTTTGTGCAGCCACGCGACTACCGAGTCGGTTGTTACCATAGCTTATATCCCCCAGCGGAGTCCGGCCGTGTGAACCGGTGCGTCCCAAAGCTTGAGCATGTTGGGATCGGCCCTAAGAAGCGTAATAGAGAACCCTTGCATTTCAAGAGAGGTGATGTAGTTGCCGACCAAACGGCGAGCAATTTTTATACCCTTACCTTGCGCAACCTTCACAAACTCGTTGTAGAGGAGATACAGCTCAATAAGGGGCGTGCCGCCCATGCCGTTGATCATAACTATAGTCTCATCACCGCTTTTAAAAGGCAGGTCGCTCAGAATTGCGTCGCTCATACTACTAACGATTTCTGCTGCACTTTTCATTTTCATGCGTTCGCGCCCCGGTTCGCCGTGAATGCCGATGCCGACCTCGATCTCGTTTGGTCCTAACTCAAAGGTTGGCTTGCCAGCGGACGGCACGGTGCAGGAGGTAAGTGCCGTGCCCATGGATCTCCCATTTGCCTGGCAGGCGCGGCCGATATTTGCAACTTCTTGTAGGTTGTCGCCGCGCTCGGCGGCGGCTCCAATAATTTTTTCTGTAAGTACGGTAAGCCCAACCCCGCGGCGGCCGGTGGTGTGCAGGCTGTCCTTTACCGCGACATCGTCCTCAATAACTACGGCCTGTACATCAATCCCTTCAGCCTGGCAAAGCTCCGCAGCCATTTCAAAGTTCATGACGTCACCGGTGTAGTTCTTAACCAGATGCAGAACGCCTTTCCCGCCGTTGACTGCTTTGGTGGCCGCTTCCATTTGATCCGGGGTTGGAGAGGTGAAAATGTCGCCCGGACAGGCGGCATCAAGCATACCTTTGCCGACAAAACCTCCATGCATCGGCTCATGACCGCTCCCACCACCCGATACAACGCCAACCTTGCCCAGGACTGGGGCATCGGCACGCACAACGTAATGCGGTTCGAAGTGTACTTTAATGATGTCGGCATGTGCGGCCTGAAGCCCTTCGAGCGACTCTCGAACAACATCTTCCGGCTTGTTGATGAGTTTTTTCATGTCCTTCTCCATCGATGTCGGATATCCCGTGGGTAAAAGGTTACACCTTGTCGTCTTGAACAGCAATGAAAACATGTGAATGAACAAGCAATGCATGGCTTGCATGGTGTGCCTGGTGTGCCTGGTGTCGTGACGGTCGCTATCATTGAGCTGACTGCTAAAGTCCTTGTCCCTCACGCGCGTACGATGTGGCATCCAGTGCCAGAAACGCCACCAGCGTAACAAGGATATAACAGACACCAAGGGCCAGGGCAACATCAAAACTCTGAAAACCAATGAGTCTATACATCGCAATTGGAAAGGTGACGATTTCTCCACGTCCAATAGTCAACACAGCCGAAAAGTCCGCCAAACTTAGCGAGAATGCAAATATATAGGAGTTCACCACGCCGCGCCAGAGCAACGGTACCTCCAGGGTAAAGAGCCGGCGAATGAGGCCTGCGCCAAGACTCTCGGCGCTTTCACTGTAGCGGATCGGCAAGGTTTCCATGGTGCTGCGTATGCCGCGGAACACCAGTGGAAAGGACATAATGCTTTGGGTAAGGAGGATGAGGGTAAAGGGCGAGAGGGTACCAAACCAGAGCAGGCGCATCCCCAGGCTGAAGGTCACACTTGATACCGCTAAAGGCAAAGTAAAGAGCGTGTCGAGGTACGCAACGCGCTTGCCTCGCAGAACTCGAGCTGCCGCATACGCGCCCGCCGTGCTGAGCGCGCCGGAGACCAACGCAATCTGGAGGCTGGTGAGCACCACCTCGGGAAAGCCAGCACGAATAATTTCAGCAATGTCACGGCCGCCTATGCGGCCAACAAAAAGCGCGCGGTAAGATAGAAGGCTCCATTCCTCGCCCGGGCGAAAGGAACGAACGGCAATGGCCAGCAGGGGCGCAAACAAGAACAGCAGGATAACTATCCAGTACAACACACACGTAATGCGCAGCGCAGCCGAGACCTCCCTCCAGTCGTAGGCTCGGAACCGCCTCCCAGCCTTTGTTACCGCAAGTCGCCTGTTGGAAACGCGCTGCAACAGATACACAGCCGTGCCGCACACCACGATCTGCAGTAGTGCGAGCACTCCGGCGGCGGTGAGGTTCAGGTGAGTAAACATCTCCTGATAAATTCGGACCTCGAGGGTTGCGTAACGCACACCGCCAAAGATCAGCACAATTCCAAAGCTAATAAAGCAGTACAAAAAAATGATGGTGCCAGCGGCTAACAGGGAGGGCAGCAGTAGCGGCAGGTAGAGATAGCGGAACCGATCCAACCGGGTTTCACCAAGTGAGCGTGAAACCTCGCGGTAGCGGTCGTCGACGGCAAGCATCCCGGTAGATAGAATTCGCAGTGCGACCGAGATGTTGAACATCACATGTGCAATGATGATGCCGACAGGCGAGTAGATCATGGTGAGGTCTATCCCAAAGCCGCGCTGCAACGCTACTCCCAGCACACCGCTGCGTCCGTAGAAACTAATAACAGCTAGAATCACAATGAGGCTTGGCAGGACAAATGGGAGCAAGGTGAGGCTTTGGACCAAGCGTTTGCCGGGGAACTTGATTTTTGCCAGAAAGAACGCGCCGGGTAGGGCGAGCAGCAGTGAAAGCAGTGCCGAGACGGCTGCCTGCCCGGCAGAGAACTGGAGGCTTCGAAAGGTACTGGATCGCAGTAGCGTCGCGTGGACCCGGCCTGCCCAGTCAAGCAGGCCGTGGTCAAGCACCCCGGCGCCAAGCACGCTCAGCACCGGGGGAAGTAACAGGACGCCGAAAAGAAGCGCTACCAGCGCCGGGCCGACCGAGCGGCCGCGTGGCGCGGTCATCGCATTACGTCTTCCCACGCCTCAAGCCAGTCCGAGAAGTTCTCAGCAACATAGTCCGGTTCAAGGTGTACTGCGGTCTCAACGGATGGGCCAGCAAGGAAGGCCTCGGGCAGCTCCACCTCGGGATGTATAGGATACATGATCTGCGACAGTGCAATGAGCTCTTGAAACTCGGGTGATACAATGTAGTCGATAAGCCGCTCGGCGTTCAGTCGGTTGGTTGCTCCCCGCACGATTCCGGCCACCTCAACCTGTAGGTATGCGGAGCTGTCAAAGAGGAGCGCGCGGTAGCGGTCAGTTTCTTCAAACTCGCGGTGATAGGCCGGGCTGGTTTCGTAACTGAGGACAATTGGTGCCTCCTGCTGGGTGTAGAGGCCGTAGCCCTCGCTCCAACCACCGGTGACGGTGAGGATGTTCGGCTCAAGTTCGCGCCAGAAGTCCAGATATCCTTCCTCGCCGAACACCGCAATGGTGTAGAGCAGGAAGTTGCGGCCGGGTGAGCTTGTGCCGGGGTTCATGAGAATAATGCTGTTGCGCAGACGCGGATCCAGCAGTTCATCCCAGCTTTGCGGCGGGTTGCTCAGCAGCTCGGAGTCGTAGTTAAGGGTAATGTAGCCAAAGTCATACGGCACCACCAGGTCGTCCGGGGCGATGTCTAACTCAGGGCGCACCAGTTCGATGTTTGCCGGGCGGTACGGTTCCAGCAGCCGGTCTGAGCGCAACCGCGGCAGATAGGTGGTGTCCAGACCAATGACGACATCGGCCCGAGGATTCTCCCGCTCCAGATAGAGCTGGGTGTACACCGCGCCGGTATCACCAATGCGCTGCAGGTCAACCTCAACGCCGTACTGTTCGAGGAAGTGCTCGGCAATTGCACGGCGCAGCGTTCCAGGCAAGGAGTCGTAGCCGTAGATCACAAGCTCGGTGGTCTCGACGCTGCGTTCCTCGACTGGAGCGTGGGTAGCTTCACCGGCACCGCCAGCGGGAAGCCCCACTACAAGGACCGTGAATAACAACATCGATATGAGAACTCGAGATAAGCAAAAAGAACGAATGGACATAGTCAGCCTCCAATACATGTTGAACTATGTATAACAGTTGCTCGGAGAGTTGAGATACAAAACTTTCGGGTGGTAGGTCTGCATAGGACGCGACTTCCTCCGCCGGCATTATCCGGATCAGGTACCCGGGTGTGTTCTCAGCCGCCCATTTATGCAACGCATAACCGGAAGCAGCACCCCTTCGCTGATCTCAAGGTACCGCAGTTCGCCTGCGGAGGTCAAGCGCGGCGGGTCCACCGCTTGAACTCCGGGGCCCGGCCAGCCATACTGGGGCCGTGACTGCCGAGCAGAAGAAATCCGTCAAACATCACCTCAAGCATTCCTTTGGTTTCTCGGGCTTCAAGCCCAACCAGCAGGA
>JAIVHN010000220.1 GCA_020201015.1 Spirochaeta sp.
TTGTTGAGCCCTACAAAGGTGATGTCGGCAATAGGTCGCCCTATGTACCAATCGTCGTCGTTTTGCGCGGATATACCTGCAGCCACGAAGCACAACAGGGAGATGGCGGCGATGAGGCCTTTCGGCATATATACTCCTTATCGCATGAACATAGCAGAAACTAAGTGAAGATTTCAATCAGTACGAGAAACCCCATGAAAACGTGAAGGTATTGTCACGGACGTATAATTCACTCACGTCTCGAGGGAAAAAGCCCCACTCGAGGAGGAAGAACGGCGTCTGGAACTCTAAGGTAATTTCGGTGTCGACGGCAAGACCTCCAATGTCCCGCGTATCTGGGTCAAACTGATTCACCGCTTGTAAGCGTAGCAAGAGTTCAAGAAATACATCTGTTCCCAGGTACTTGCCCATGAATACTGAGGTATTGTTTAAGTAACCACCCAGCGACGGTACCTGAGTCTCAACATCTTCACTTCGGTCCGCCACTGCACCACGCACCAAATTCTGAAATACCGGCGTGCGCACTGAAAGAAGATCAAGCCGTAGTGTATCACGAACTCGGCTTTCAAAACGGCGCATTACGCCAAATTGGTCGGCGGTGTCACCTGTGAGTAACACTGCCGAGGATAAGGCGGCAAACTCACCAACTGTTTGTCCAAAGACCTGACCACCCAGCAGTTCGGCAATCTCATCCTCCGGTAGCATAGGATTTGACTCAAAGCGGGGGGTGAACTCACTAAACCTGCTGTTGTCTACGACCATGAAAATAGTGATTGGGCCGCGCTCTGAGAACTCACGAACCTCGGCGCGAACACTCAGAAGCGGATCAAAATCGTCCTGATCTTCATTAAAAACGATGCGTCCCTCACGTATATAAAAACTGCGGTCAAAGTAGAAGAGTTCGCCACCCTGTATAGCAATGTCACCAATCAAGGAAAACTCCGAGTTGATACTGTCCCATTCTATATGGAGTTTCTCTCCTGAGCGGGCAAAACTGCGCAACAGGGGAAAGTTGATGGTTGGCCAGTAAAACTCGACTCCACGACCGGTGCGAACATTGATATCTACCGAGAACTCGGTGTTCCTCACCCGGGAAGTACGTTCGACACTGATATTCTCCGACAGCGTGATGGTTGTCGAACGACCGGTAAAGTCTCCCCGAATGTTAACTAAGTTTGGCGTACCGTACACCGCAAGCGTTCCAATCCCATAGCCATCGACGACGACAGTTCCGAAATCGTAGGCTATGCCGACACCACCTTCGTCGACGGTCTCTACCTCTATGCGGAACTCATCCGGGGTCCAGCGGTTAAGCACTACCCGGCCTTCGGCAAAGGCGCGGCCGTCTCCGGAGCGTACCGCAGCCCGATTCATATTGATTGTGTTTTCTTGAAAGATTAGATACAAACGCTCTGCGGTGATCTCGTTTGGAGTAAAAGTCAAACGTGAGCGAAACTGCTCGGCAGTAAGCGTTCCGAAAAACTCGGGATTGTTTATGGGCCCCACAATACGCAGGCTTCCGGTGATCTGCGCGTCAAGGACCGCAAACTGAACAAAATCCAGCATGTGCGCAATTTTGCCTGCAGATATCTCAATACGGTTGAGATTTGCCTCAAGCCTTCCGTTCTCAAAAACGCCGTCCGCCTGTAACGCGATAGGAAAAGGTGGGCGTGCGCGAATCTCGAATTCGCCATTGCTCGATAAACGGCCAGACAACTCTCCCTCACTGCCGCCATCCAGAATTACTGTCCCATCAGCGCGCGCAAACCGTATTTCAAACTCGTTTTCCGGTTGATCACGCAAAACCTCGTTTGACCGCAGATGAACAGCCACCCGAAAGTCGTCTTCAAACGGCTGCACCAATCCAGTATCGTTTTCTGCAAACAACCCGTCAATGTTCACCGCAAGCTCGGTTGGGCCACTGCGCGACTGATGGCGGTACATGCCTTGTACACGAACTGTGCGTGCCTCACGGTCGATCATGGCTTGATCAGCCTGAAACAGGCTATTGAGATACCGCAGCTCAATGTCGCTAAGCTCTATTCGCGTAGGAGAGAGGTCATAGCCGATAGTTGCAAATAACGAATCGTTGTTGTAGCGACCATCACGGATCGCCAGTTGACCAACAAGTCGCGGAGCAGAAGTACTGCCCTGTATTGTTGCCACTCCGTCGACGGCTCCGCGAATGTTGGGACGCCCTAAATGACGTAGGGAGGCTTGGTTAAAGCGGAACTCGCCATCCAGCTCTCCCTCATACAGAGCGATATCGAGTTCATACTGCTCATCCAGAGTCTCGCCAAACAGCACAATGCTCGTTGCAATGCGGAAGGGAGAGGCAAAGCCATAACTCACACTACCGCTACCGACAAGGCTTGCAATCGAATCTTCAAGTCGTACCTCCGAAAGGGTTCCCCCGGATGGCCCGAGATTCCCGCTCAGCACCAGGATACCATGGGAACTCGCGGGAGTCGGAATGCCGGAATATTGGATTTCATGGATAACAAGCTCCCAATCCTGTAAAGAGCGTACCCCACCGCTAACATCAAATTCCAATACTGCGTTGTCGGGTAAGAGCGGCAGCATAAGGTTATTTGCTTCGGCGGAAAATCTGTACCCGCTATTGGCGTCCGACCAGGCCGCCAGGGTCAATCCGCGAGGCGTTGTAAGTTGAAAACCATAGCGTGGGTCAAAGCCGCCGGAAAGTTCGTATATCTCTTCCTCAAACAGAATCTCGCCGCTTAGGTCCACGACACTGTTAGGTTGAAGTTCGCCGTAGAGAGCTCCTTGAACAATGCGTCCACCGTACCCGAAGAAGATGTCCTCCACCTCGTAGGTGTTGTCCTCACCAAAAATCGAAAAGGACAAATAACGATCCGAGTTCACCGTGTCGAATACCGATACATATGGCGTCTCGAGTTCGCGCAGCTCACCAAACTCTGTTGCCAGGGATACGCGAGTGTCGATCCTGAGGTTTTCCAATTGGCTGGGAGTTGTTTGCTCTGCTGGCTGGCTGGAAACTCCCTGCAGCAGCTCATAGATTGATGCTGCCCCGACGTTTTGTAGTTCGATATTTCCGTCAAAGCCCGGTCCCCGATCGGGAGCTATCAGCCCGTCAAATTCAACCAACTCGGTGGCAAACTCATCAAGAAAAAATAGACCTTTGACAGCAGTAGTCTGAGCTGCGGGCGCCACATTTAGGCTAACTTCGTGGATCTCACCCTCACCATACAAAAGCCGGGGAGATGAGAAATTCCATTGGCTTTGGCTGGCCCTGTCAATTGATATCTCACCGGTGAGACCCCGACTATCCCTGTAGCGAAACTCATCGAAGCGAAGCACGCCGCGAGGGGCCCGATCGCCAATATCTACCACACCCTCGAACTCCGCGCGTCCGCTACTCCGTGTGCTGGATGCTTGGAGTTTCTGCACAACAGCCTGTTCTTCGTCACCGGTGGCGCGAAGCAGGACAAAAAGGGTTTCAGGGCTGTATGAGGCAGCAAGTCCAAGATTCAAATCCAGGTCGTAATTCACCAGCAGGTCAGCTTCATCTAACATAGTTGCGATATCGGACAGGACTCCTGACTGTGCTCCCAACGCCGGTAGCTCTTTAGCGTCCGGTTCCGGCGGAGAACGGAGAGCAGCGCTTAGCTCGCCACTACCACTGAGTGTTTCAATGAGCCACGGTGCTTGTTCTTGAAGTTCGTTACCAACAATAACGGTACGCTGCGGGTCATAGTCCTGCGCTTGGAAGCGGAGCTCCGCGCTGCGCTCTACCAGGTCAACGACCAGATTTAGGTCAATAGGTTCCTGGTCGGGCAAGTTCCGCAGCTCGATTTTGTTGTCCCCGTATACCAAACCAAAATGAAAACCGCGAACAATGAGCGCTGGGGTAAACAGTTCGTTAAGGATAAGATCGAAGTCGGCGCCAGATAGGTCGGAACGTATAAGACCCTCCGACTCAATATTAGCTTGAAGAGTTCGGGATAAGTCCGGAGCAGACCCCGTGGCAGTTCCTTCGATATCGAATGTATCGTATCCGAGAATTGAAGAAATACGAAAGTTGAGCTCATTGACCGCAAAACGCAACGAGAATGCAAGTTCAGTGGCGCTAATATTATGGGCGCCGCTGCGCAGCTGTAAGCTTATGTTCCGAGCGTCAAGACGGAGGCCGTTCAAACTACGGGTGGTCTCCCGAGCAAGAACTGTTTCGACGAGTTCCTGAGAGAACTCTATAAGATCACGATCACGTTCCAGGTCTAAAGACAACTGTGAATTGGCAATCACGACTCGTTGGATAATCGGTGCATTTGGATCACCAAGGCCGAAAAGATCACGGAGACGAAAATGGGTTCGTACTCGTCCTATCTGGAGTAGCTCGGCGCGCTCGGAACTACGCCCATGCACACGCAGGTCGTGAATTTCCAGAAAGCTGAGGATAGAGGGTGTTATTCGGCTGTAAGAGATGTCTCGATTCAGCAGCGACTCAATCTCAGCTACCATTTGTCGATGTAGCTGTTCCATATTTTCATGGAAGATACGTTGAACCGGGGCAAGGAGGAGCGTCGTTGCTGCAAACGTGAGAATGACGAGTGTAGTATGTAGAACGCGGATGCGCGTCGGTCTTTTCATCACCTTACCTAATCTATACTATATATCGTACGCACTATGAATTACGAGAGGATGAATTGGAAACCGAGGTGAACAGGGACATATGAGTTTTATTGTGATCGAGAGTCTTGACGGTGCAGGTGGAACAACACAGGCACATGTGCTTGCGTGCCGCCTACGTACCGCTGGGCGTACTGTGCTGCGCACCAGCGAACCAACCAATGGCGCGGTCGGCCGTCTCGTACGTAGTGCCCTTGCTGGCGAACTCGAACTAACTCCGCAGACCATGGCTCTTCTGTTTGCAGCAGACCGACGCGAACATGTGTACTCGGGCAGTGAGAGCATAACGGCTGCATTAGAGGCCGGAATCACGGTTGTATCCGATCGCTACATATACTCCTCGCTCGCATACCAGAGTCTGGAGTGTGGCTGGGAGTTCGTTTTAGGGCTCAACGCTGATTTCCCTCCTCCTTCTGACTTAGTGTACATAGCCTTAGACACCGAGGTCTGTGCGGAGCGACTTGCAGGACGTGCTCAGCGCGAGATCTACGAGGTAATGGCTATACAGCGCCGTGTTGCCTCGGCATACGAAAAAGCGCTTACATTTGCATCTGAGCAAGGTGTGCGTTTGCATCGAATAGATGGTTCGGGCAATCCGGAACAGGTTGCCGATCTCATCTGGAATTCTCTCCAGAGTGTGCCGATAGTAAAAGGGTGAAAAGAGTTCTTGTATTCGCGGTGGCGTTACTCATGCTGGTCGGTACGGTTCCAGCCTCCGCTTATAGAATAATCTATCGCGAGCAACACTACCGTATGTTTCGCATGCATCTCTACCAGTATCCTGAGCTAATTACCGAGAATATTTATCGCTTGGAGCAGGCTCTGCGGGCAGATTTCGCCAATCCACTGTATGCGCTGGCTGTAATTCAGGATGAGCGTGACTGGGAACGATATCGAGCTCTTTTTACTATGCACCTTAATCTTATGCTGGTTGAGCAGTATCTACTTTGGGGCAGCAAGTACAACAAGTTTGAAGCCTATTTCTTTAACGCTCCATGGCAAAAGCAAAACCTGGAGAGCCTTGAGCGTGCCGAGGAGCTTTTTGAGTATGCGCTGGTCTACTGGGACGAAGTAAAAGATTGGAGCGAGATTGCCTATGAAATGCGTTGGACTCACCTCCCGGAGGTGCAGTACTGGGTGGACGAAAACCACCGCATCGAAACCGGTGATCTAGACTACGAGTTCTTGATTGACCGTCACCTCGAACGGCTACGGGAAGTGCGAGAGCGCTTTGAGTCCATGGGCCCGGACACCTACTAACGTTCCGAGACAAGTGGCTAAAAACTCTAGAAAATAAGCATAGCATCGCCATACGAGAAAAAGCGGTAGTTCTCCTGCACTGCACAGTTGTAGGCCGAGAGAATTCGTTCTCGTCCAGCAAAGGCGGACACCAGCATGAGCAGCGTGGACTCAGGTGTATGGAAGTTCGTGAGCAATCCATCTACGATCTGAAATGTGTAACCAGGCTTTATGAAGATGTCGGTGGTGTCGGCGCCGGAGCGGAGCCGTTGAGCGGTGGAATCCCAAGCGCTTTCAAGGGTGCGGAGTGCGGTGGTGCCAACCGCGACAATAGGGCGGCCCGCTGCGGCGGCTCGGCTGACGGCCTCGGCACATGTGGGCGGTACCTCGTACCACTCGCTATGCATGTTGTGATTTTCCAGGTCTTCACTGCGCACTGGAGAAAATGTGCCGAGCCCAACGTGCAGTGTGAGCCGGGCGATTTCTATGCCGCGGCGTTGAAGTTGCTCCAGCAACGGGGTATCGAGGTGGAGTCCGGCGGTGGGTGCCGCAGCGGAACCGGTTTTTTCGGCAAACACAGTTTGATATCGCTCTGAATCTTCCGCCTCATCACTGCGCTTTATGTAGGGTGGCAGTGGGACATGGCCATGCAGCTCGAGGTACTCTTCCGTCACCGGCCGTGTAAACTCCAGTACCGCCTGACCCTCTTCAGCCTCAGTGAGTACCGCCATTAAATTCTCAGGGAACTCCAGCT
>JAIVHN010000173.1 GCA_020201015.1 Spirochaeta sp.
CTTGGTTCCGGAAGTCGCAGGCGGAGAACTCAAGACAAAACCCACGCAGCACTCGGTGAAAGAACTTTTAGAGATAGGAATTCAGCCCGATATACTCTTGTGTCGCGCCCCAACCCCTTTGGACGAGGATCTGCGACGGAAAATTGCGTTGTTCACTAATGTTGAGTACGAAGCCGTCATTTCCGCGTATGATGTTGCTGGTACTATTTACGAGATCCCCTACATTTATCATCAGCAAGGCTTAGACGCGATAGCGCTTCGGAAAATGCAGATTCCGGCGCCAGATGCCCAACTAGAGGACTGGCGCCGTGTGGTCGACGTAGCAAAAAATGCAACGCGCACGGTACGAATAGCTATGGTCGGCAAATACATCGACCTGAACGACTCCTACAAATCAGTTGACGAGGCTCTGTTTCACGGGAGCATTGAATGTGAGTCCAAAATTGAGCTTGTAAAACTGGACTCCGAGAAACTGGAAAAGAACGACAATCTTGCCGAAGCTCTTGCCGATGTAGACGGCATTCTGATACCTGGAGGCTTTGGGAGTCGTGGCATTCAAGGAATGATCAACGTCGCGGAGTATGCGCGAAACCACCAAGTTCCTTATATGGGAATCTGCCTTGGCATGCAGGTCATGGTTATTGAGTACGCCCGCAACGTGCTGGGCTACGAAGAAGCAAATAGTACTGAGTTTGCGCCCGAGTGTGAGTACCCGGTTGTGAGTTTGCTTGAGGAGCAGATTGAAATCAAGAATTACGGCGGTACGATGCGGCTTGGACTCAGCGACTCAATTACCATGGCTGGCTCTTTGCTGCGGACCGCGTATGGTTCGGAGCGCATTGCCGAGCGTCACCGCCACCGCTATGAGGTCTCTAACAAATACCGAGAGTCCTTAGAGAAGGGCGGTCTGCGCGTTGCCGGGGTAACTCCCGACGGGGCGCTTGTCGAGTCCGTTGAGTGGCCGCAGCACCCGTGGGGTTTGGGCGTGCAGTTTCATCCTGAGTTCGGTTCTAAGCCGGTAGCTGCACATCCGCTGTTCCGCAATTTTATTGCCGCAAGTCTGACTCATATGACAGCGAGAACAGAGGGCTCGTGAATATGCACCGGTTTTTGGCAGCTGGTATCCTCGTCACGGCGTTCTTTCTTGGAAGTTGCAGCCTGGATTACGAGGACGCCCAACTTGCCGAAAGCCTCGATGACGAGCTTGCCGAAACTGTTATAACGAACGCACGCGTAACTGTTGTTCGTGGCGAGTCACCGAGTTTTTTGGTAGATGCTGAGCAGGTATCTACGTTTCCGCGTCGCAATGAACAAGAGCTGCGTGGTATTAGTTTCCGCGAATACAATCAGTCCGGCGAGCTGTTGACCGAGGGCTCGGCTGAGCGCGCTCGTATTTTCACGCAAAGCGACGATGTTGAAATTGAGGGTGAGATACGTCTGAGGTCCGTTCTTCATGAAGCTCGCCTTGAAGCCGAGTACCTTTACCATCATAACGCCGACAGGCGCTTGAGCTCGCGCGATAGCGACACTGTCTTAATAGAACGAGACTCCGGTTCCTGGATCTCTGGACGTGGCTTTGAGATTGACCTACGTCGCAATGAATTAAGCTTCTCATCGGCTGTCGATGGAGAAATTCTTGATGAAGACTAGACTGTGTGC
>JAIVHN010000058.1 GCA_020201015.1 Spirochaeta sp.
CCCGTATAGTCGACAGCTATAACGGACACATCGACCGCTCCATTCACTATAGCAGGAGCAAGAAAGCGCCCGGTAGTGGAATCTATTTGTCCAACGCCGTTCTCGAGTCTAAATGCATACGGCTGAACCCCACCGTTTGCGGTCAGGGTAAACTCGTTTGACGCCTGAAGGTGTACCTCGCGCTCGGTTATAGTAAAACGGCCACCTTCCTCGCCGTCGAGGATCGCAAGCAGCGACAGGTCGCTACACGCAGACAGAAATAAGGCTAGTCCGAGAAACAAGAGGAAGAGTTTTACGGTGTGAATTCTTGAAATCCTGTCAATCATCTTGGCAATCCCTGTCACTTCACTCGAATTATATCACTAAAGAGATTGATATGCATAAATTCCCGCCAAAAAACCCGGTATTAGCTCCACCTGAGGGTCAGCCCCAGGATCTTCTCTGTAGATATGGAACAGCGAACGCATGCCGAGCTGTGCGCCCACACCGAAACGTCCGGCGACCGAGACGCACGCGCTTAGCCCCCCCGCCCCGTACGGTAGTGCAGCTGCAAGGCGTTGTGAGGCAACACTCCCGTCATCAATTCGTATTGCGGCTCCAGCAATGGCAAACAAGTGAGTCGATATTACATCGCTCCGCCACGGTGAGAATCTGAGTTCAGCCCCCACGGGGACGAATGAACGAATGAACTCGGCCATTCCATCCGTGCTCGAAAAAAAGTTCTGGTATCCGACCGAGAGCCCAATTCCGGTGCGCACTCTGCTTTCACTTAGCCAAAGAAGCAGCGTTCCTCCCGCGCTGTATCCGTACGGAAGGTAGCGCGCAAACTCACCAAGCGACACAATGGCCTGCCCGCCCACGTTCAGTTCAATCCGTCCGTCTAAGCGGCCGGAGCTTGCAACCGAGGGGCCGGGTTTGTCAGGTGCCCGATGCTCGTTGCCGTCCGGCCCAAGCTGCCCCGCTCTAAGTTCGTCATCGATCTCTTCGCGCTGTGCAAGGACCGCTTGTTGCCTCTGTTGCCGAACCGCGTCGATATCGTCCCGTGAATCTTCGACCAAGGTTTTTACCGCCTCGGCGATCAATCGGTCTAGGAGCATGTCGACCGCGCCCTCGCGCTCGACCTCGGAAAGCACCTCCGGTTTTGTCACGTCAACAAGCTGATAGCGAATGGTCAAGCGCTCGTCGGCAAGCTCATAGTTCCCGAGGAGAAGAAGTTCGACCGACAACAGATCCGTCGCTTCGTAGGCAGCATAGGCTTGGTCAATATCAATCATACCGTCATCTCTGGCTGGAAGCTGATCCGAGGACGCAATGAGTAAATGTGCCCCCCTAAGCTCCAACTCTGCTGCGCGAGCGAGTATGCGCTCTAAGTCTACATCGCTACGAAGGTGTCCGGTGTGATGTACCGCGACCCGAGGATGTAGGTTGTGCTCAGCGGCGGACAGCGGAATTACTGCCGTGAACAGCACCACCGCTACCGATAGAGATCGAACCCAATTCATTTTCGTCCGTACTCCTGTAGAGTGCAGAACGGTTTAGAGATCCTGCTCTATCAGTATAGTGAAGTATGCTGAGGGAGTACAACGGATGTCTGTACGCAAGCGCACAATGAAGCCACAAAACTATAATTCACATACGCGTGGCTATATTTCACTATTGTAGCTTCGGTCACACATTGACCGGCGTGGTGCGCCAGTGCTCAGGGAATACCGACGGCCCGCCGTCCAGCCCAAGCAGCGCGCCCAGCACGGCTCCGCGGTGACAGTTGTCGCCGCCCGCCATTGTGTTGGCAATGAGCGCCTCTTTTGCATCCGCTGCGTAGCGCAGCGCCAAGTAAAAGGTCGCTGGCAGTGAGTCCTCCAAATAGCACGCGGTGCTGTACAGCCGTCCAAGCACCATCTCCGGTGGTAGCTCCGCTTGCCTCATTAATGGGCCCTGCAGAAAAGGCAGATCCTGCCGGGTAAGGTGCGCGCTCAGTGACTCGGTGAGCGGAACACCCTCCCAAAGCTCGGCGGCCAGCGTTAGCAGCGTACCGGCGCCGCTGGCAACAAGGGGTCCGGCATGTGTGAGTGCAACATGGGCGAGCACCGCTTGCCGAGCCGCCGCATCGTCCTGTCCAAGATGTCGCAGTGCCGCGTAGAGCGGAATCACCGCAACCATTCCGCCAATATGCTTCTCAGCAACGGCCGCCTTTTCCGCCGTCTTTCCGGCACGCAGGTTAAGAAAAAAGCCGCGGTGGCACTCCTCTACGTAGGTGTCGCGGTGCTCAGCAGGGCTACGCATAAACCGCTGATAGGCGTTCAAAAATCGCGCTGGCTCATATTCCTTATTTGCTTCCACTTGAGTAAGCGCAAGGTGCAGCAGCTTCAGGTTGAGTGTGTTCTCACCGGCAGCAAGAAACTGGTGATAGTGCACCCCCCGCCTGCCCCAATACTGCCGCTGATCTCCCAGTATGTCGAACTCCGGCTCGGTGGGCGCGTAGCTACTCCGCCAGAGGATACTGCCGGGATGCTGCTGTGGGGGTGCGATGTAGCGATCTATCCGGCCAAAGGTCCTCTCCAGCTCGTGCGGGTCATAGAACCAGTGCGCCGGCATAGCCAGTGCATCACCAATGTACGCGCCTATGCTCGCTCCGTGGTACCGGGTATATGTGTCTTTCATCCGCTGAAAATACACATGGCGCCGCGCCAGCGTCAGCCTTTTTTTACGTTGGCGCTCGGACGGCACCTATGTAGACACCGCTTGTGTGGACGCAGCACGCGCCATGCGTGTACCTTGAGCTCAAGGAGTACAGCAAAATGCAGGGAGATCATCCTACGCCGATTGGCGGACGGCTGCGCGTGGCCGTTGTTGGTGCGGGCATCAGCGGACTCACAGCAGCCAATGAGCTTGCCGCTGCGGGCATTGAGGTCACCATATTCGAGCGTGGCCGCGGTCCAGGTGGCAGGGCCGGTCGTCGGCAAGTACCCGGGTTTGAGTTTGACCATGGCGCTCAGTACTTCACCGTCCGCTCGGACGCCTTTGCCAGGCAGACTGCGGCATGGATTGCAGCCGGAGTCGCCGCAGAGTGGTCGCCGCGTTTTGCAACCGCCGGTGATGGAGTGCTGCGGCCAAAGGCCTCGCACACAACGCGCTACGTCGGTGTGCCCGGCATGAGCGGCCTTGCGGGAAGCCTTGCTGGCAGCCTCGACCTGCGATATCGGACCCAGGTAATCTCTGCCACACGACAAAGCACAACCGACATCACCAATATCCATAGCGCTCAGAGCGCGCGTAACCGCCCAGCAGAATGGATGCTCAGGTTCTCCAGCGAGAACCAAGATAGCTCCACAGCAGACACCAAGTTAGCGCGAAACCACGAACAGTCAGACACGTTTGACGCCCTGCTGCTTGCGTGCACTCCCCAGCAGGGGCTGCCACTCTTAACCACCACGCATGGTGAGATAGGGCTTGCCGAGCGCCTCGTATCCACCGAACCGTCATTTGCCGAGCAGGCTCGGGCAGTAAAGTTTGATCCAGTTTGGGCAGTCCTGCTTGGCTTTACAAGCCCACCAGAGCTTCCTGCAGATGCCATCTTCATTGACCACCCTGCGCTGAGCTGGGCAGCGCGTAACGACTCCAAACCAGGACGCGCCGGTGACACCGCCTGGGTGCTCCACGCGACTGGTGCCTGGTCGACAGGCCGTGAAGAGGCCGCTCCTGACTCTATTGCCTCTGCGCTGATACCTGCATTTGAGGAGGCCGTTGGCATACACGTACCTGAGCCGGTTTACGTCGCCGCACACCGCTGGCGCTACGCGCGGCCCCGAAATCCGTCTGAGGAGACTGCACTCTGGGATGCAAAGATGAAGCTGGGAATGTGCGGTGACTGGTGTGCTGGCGCTCGCATTGAAGGAGCATTTACAAGTGGCCTTGCAGCTGCACAACGTATACTAGACTCGGAAGGCGGGCTTTGGTAGGGCGTTTACCTAGAGTTATTGATATAAGCTGATTGCCGTAGCAGGACTAAGGCGGTTGACCAAACGGCGGTAGGCGACGCCATAGGCATGGAACTCGTAGAGATCCGGGTGAGAGCCGCCCTCGATGAGAACGAGCTCGCGACTCCGCGCTACCGAGGCGACATCGTGCAGCTGCTGCGCCATTGAGGGCGGCGTTATCATGTCTTCCTGTCCCGCAAACAAGAGCAGGTGCTCCTCAACCGTCTCAATGCGGGCGAGGTTGTCCTCGGTGCGGAAGCTCTCTGCAATATCAAAGGAAACAATGAGACGCAGATACCAGGGAACCGCAACACGGACCCAGTCCTCTGCCGAAGTGGCCGGGTTTTCAAGCACCAATGCCGCGGCCTCGTGCTGTTCTGCTACATACATCGCCATGAACGTTCCAAGTGAGTGCCCGTGGACAATGACGGTTGCAGGATCGGCATTGAGGTCTTGCGTGAGGGTCTCCCAGGCGCGCACGGCATCCTGCTTGAGTGCCGGAACCGACGGCTGTCCCTCACTACGCCCGTACCCACGGTAGTCAACAAGGAGCACGTTGACCTCTTGTTCCAGGAAATGGTCAAGGTACGGTCGCGACTGCACAAGATAGAACCCGTAACCGCCAAAGAAGAGTACCGTGGCACGCGCGTCCGGACGCGAGAGATACCACGCGTTTATTCGAGTGCCATCGACCGACTCGAAAAACACCTCTTCAAGTGCGGCATCGGCATGCGCAAAACTTCCAAGGGTCACCGACTCTTTCGGCTGGAAGAGAACATCTTCATTGAGGGGTATGCGAACGCAACCGCCAAGAACGAGGAGTATAGTAAGGATTACAACAGTATTCACGGCGCGCCAAAAAGAAGTGCGTGTCTTAGACCAAGGGCTTATCATCGGCGAAAAGTACGCCCGGTCGGTCTCCTTGTCAACAACTATTGACGGCGCAAGATACTTGACTGCTTGAACTCGCCACATACATTGTAAGGGAGGCGGTTGGGGAGGAAAATCAAGTGAACACTATCTCTGCTGATACAGAACACAACGCTCCCACGCACGGGGCTCCCATGCACGGAGCTCCCACGCACGGCGCTGAGCCAGATTCCGGCAGAGCTGTGGTAATCTTAAGAATCACCGCTGCAGTGCTGCTACTTGCCGGTGTCATAGCAGGTGGCGCTGTTCTCTCCCTTGTTCCGCAACAAGCGAGTTCGCTGTTGGAGAGCATAAATGCCGCTGTTGTTCTGGAAGCACTGTTTGTTGCGCTTACCGGCGTGATTCTGGTTTTTGTGGCAATATGGCCAGAGAAAAGACTGTATGCCCTGAAAAGTCTACCGAGTGGTGCCTTGGTCTTCCTCGTTGCCGGAATTGGTCTTCTTTTTATCTATGCGATATTAGATGTTGCAGAACTGCTTGCTGCAGTGGAGCAGGGCATTCCGCTAAATATTCTCAAAGAAGTGCTGCGACTTATAGGGGTAGTCGCTGTTCTCTGCGCAATTGCCCTATGGATACGGGAGTTGTCACGAACTCGCGACCAGCTACTCCGCGGAGAAGACCTCCTGCGCCGTAGTGCAGCCGAGCTGCAACACCTTGTTGAGATGTATCCTGATCCTACGCTACTTATTGATCCTGAAACCGCCCGGCCGGTTCAGTTTAACCCCAGCGCGTATCAGCAACTGGGGTACACGGCAGAGGAATTTGCTGAACTGCGCGTAAACGACTTTGAGGCGCAGATGGGTACCGAAGAGATTGTGCAGCATATCCACAACGCATTTGAACAGGGTCGGGACGATTTCGAAACAAAGCACCGCTGCAAGGATGGCACAATCACCGACGTCCAGGTCTCACTGGTTCCGTT
The DNA here is from genome assembly GCA_020201015.1 of Spirochaeta sp. Lineage (GTDB taxonomy): Bacteria > Spirochaetota > Spirochaetia > DSM-27196 > SLAA01 > SLAA01. The sequence continues at coordinate 5,830 of JAIVHN010000058.1, forward strand.
AGATATGGGAGGACTCCACCGTCTATTGGCCGTATTTCGCGATATAAGTGAGCACAAGAAGGCCATGCGCGACCTTGAAGAGAGCGAAAGGCGCTTTGCAGATGTGGCTATGGCTGCCGGGGAGTATATCTGGGAAATTGACACCGAGGGAGTTTACACCAGCGTGACGGCCCCGGCAGAGCCGCTTCTAGGGTATCCCATTGAGTACATCATTGGTCGCTCACCTTTTGAGTTCATGCCGGAGGCAGAGGCACAACGTGTCCAGGAGTTCCTGCGCGGCTACGCTGAACAGAAGAGCCCCTGGCAGGGTCTTGAGCATACCTCGGTACGCCCCGATGGCACGCTGGTATATCAGCGGGTAAGTGGGCTTCCAATTATTAGCCCCACAGGTGAGCTGCTTGGTTTTCGCGGCACGGGTCTGGATATCACGGCTGAAAAGGATGCGGAAATCAGCCAAAAGACGCTGTCGGAGCGCCTTGCGCTGGCCACCGAGTCCGCAGGCCTTGGAATTTGGGACTACGACTTGACCACAGATCGTCTCGAATGGGACGAACGAATGTTTCACCTCTACGGTATGGATCCTGCCGAGTTTGGCCATAGCTTTGAGGACTGGACGCGTCATCAGCTGCCGGAGTCGCGGGAAATCGCTGCTTCCCGATTCCAGGTCGCCGTAGAATCTGGCACAAACTTCGAAACGGAGCTCTCCGTCAGACGCCCAAATGATGGCGAGATACGCATTCTGCACGGGCAGGCACAAATTGTGCGTGACGCGGCCGGTAAAGCGGTGCGCGTAGTTGGAATTAACCGCGACATCACCGATCCGGTTCAACGACGCCGTTAACGAACCAGCAGGCTATACCCACGAAGAGTTCGCGGCGCTCAGCTACTGGGATGTAACACCCACAGAGTATATGCCAGAAGAGCAGGCACAGCTGGAATCAATGAAGCAAACCGGACGCTACGGACCCTTTCTGAAAGAATATATGCGCAAAGATGGTTCCCGCTACCCGGTAATGCTTCACGGCTTCAAGTTCACCACCCCCGAGGGCCGAGAGGTAATCTGGTCGATCGTCCAAGACATCTCTGAGCAGCAAGCCGCCGAACATGCCCTGCGTACATCCAAGGAGCGCTTTGGGGGTATCTTTGAGCAAACAAGCAGCGGCGTGGCTGTATATCGGAGTATCGACGACGGCACCGACTTTGAGTTTGTTGACTATAACGCGGCAGCGGCGCGTATGGATCGCAAGGAGCAAGGCTCGGTCATAGGCCACCGGTTGACCGAGTGCTTCCCCGGCATACGCGATATGGGGCTGTTTGAGGTTCTGCAGCGCGTGTCACGAACCGGGGAACCTGAGCAACTACCGCTATCACAGTATGAAGATGACGACATAACAGGCTGGCGGGAAAACCGGGTGTTCCGTCTCTCCTCCGGTGAGATCGTTGCAGTCTACGATGACCTCACCGGGATAAAGAAGGCCCAGCAGGAGTCTGAACGGGCACGCCAGGAAGCAGAGCAGGCAAGCCGGGCCAAGAGCGAGTTCCTCGCCAATATGAGCCACGAGATTCGCACGCCAATGAACGCGGTCATTGGCCTTAGCCAGCTGCTGACGCAAACCGAATTGAACGACCAGCAAAAGAGCCACGCACACAAGATTTATAGCTCGTCGCAGATGCTGCTTCGCATCATCAACGACATCCTTGACTTCTCCAAAATCGAGTCGGGAAAGCTTGAGCTGGAGGAGCGCAGCTTCTCACTTAGCGAGATAGTTGATCAGATGTCCACGCTCTTTGGAGAGGCCGCTCACACGCGGCAGCTGGAGCTGCTTTTTGACGTGCAACCGGATATACCTCAGTCATTCATGGGGGACTCACTACGACTTTCCCAGGTACTGACCAACCTGCTCAGCAACGCAACCAAGTTTACCGACCCCGGCGGTGTGGTAGAACTTGGCATTCGGGCCGCGGAACCAGAGAGCAACGGTCGTATAGCGCTGAGCTTCAGTGTGCGCGATACCGGCATAGGCATAAGCACAGCGGAAGCCGATCGCCTGTTCCGCCCCTTCACCCAGGTCGACGCCTCCACGACACGACGTCATGGCGGCACCGGGCTTGGTCTGGTCATTAGCCGACGGCTTGTGGAGAAGATGGGAGGCGAGCTGAAGCTCGACTCCGAACCCGGAGAGGGCAGCACCTTTGCCTTTACGCTGAGCCTGCCAATAAGCACGGAAGATGCACATGCGGTCGGGTGCCCCATGCTGCAGGGCGGTCGAGTGCTGATTGTGGATGACCAAGCAGCCGCCCGCGAACTCATGCACGATCTGCTCTACCACTGCGGCATTACTACCGAGGAAGCAGAGAGCGGTGAAGCAGCTATAGACAAAGTGGTAGATGCGGAACGGCGCGGTGAAGCTTTTGACTTTATTCTGATGGACTTCATGATGCCGGGCGGTATGAACGGAGCCGAAACCTTTGAGGCGCTGGAGCAGATGCGACGTGACGGCCAACTGAGCCAAACCCGAGCACCAATCCTCATGGTAAGCGCGTATCAAAAGGACGAGATCAAGCTGCCAGAGGGGCTAATAACGGACTTTCTTCCCAAGCCGGTTACCGCCTCATCCGTTTACAACGCACTCATGCGCGCCGAGTCCGGCGAGCGCTTCGACCGCCGGTGGCCAGCAATACAAACTCCTATACCGGGGCTGAACGGCAACATCATCCTGCTGGTGGAAGACAACGAAACCAATCGCGAGGTGGCTGGCTTACTCATAGAGAAGACAGGGGCTCGTATACGAACTGCGGAGAACGGAGTTGAGGCTTTGGAGTCGGTAAGCGAAGAAAGCCCGGATCTAATTCTGATGGATCTGCAGATGCCGGTCATGGACGGTTTTGAAGCAACTCGCCAACTGCGGAAAGAGGGCTATACCGGCCCCGTTATTGCTCTCTCGGCAGCGGTGATGGACGACGACCGCAAAGAGGCCGCAGAAGCGGGGATGACTGCCCATATAGGCAAGCCTATTGAGAGCGAGCAGCTTTACGCCACACTGGTGGAGCATCTGGGCGGATTCGCGACGGTTGCGGCTTCGGCGGCTTCAGCGGCTGCTCCGGTGGCGGCAACACAGTCCACGGCGCCAGCGGGTGCAGCTCCGGTGGGTCCATCGGTACTCCCGGAAAGCTTGCCCGGCTTCGATCTTGCCCGGGGACTGCGGCAGCTCGGGGGAGACGACGCCCTCTACCTACGCCAGCTCAAGCTGTTCGGAAGCAAGTTACGCAGGGACTACGCACCCCTTCTTGAACACCTGCGGAACAATGACATAGAAGCCGCCCGTCAGGTTGCTCACGCACTAAAAGGCGCTGCCGGAACGCTATCGGCTGTTGAGTTGCAGCGGATAGCCGAGCAAATTGACCAGACTCTGGCACAGGGCATGAGCGTTAATAGTTCCGTCGTAGATGCACTGGAGCAGGCCTTGAACGCTGCCGAACAGGCGCTGGCCACGCTGAGGCAGCCGAACGATGCCGGTGTCACCGGCACGGCGGACGCATTAGAGAAGCTGCACATACAACTGGAAAAGAACGAGCTGGTGGCTGAGGCCACGCTGCAGGAGGCAGTTGCCTACCTGCGCGGCCGCGGATACGACTGCGAAGCCCTTGAGGAGCAGGTAGTGCAGATGGAGTTTGACGCTGCGCTTAAAACTCTTACGGCAATGATGAATACAGAGGATGGTGCAGCCACATGAGTGACACAATGAATACCGAGAAACAACAACAGACAATCCTCGTGGTCGATGACGAGCCCGCCAACATTCAGGCGCTGGGCAATCTGCTCAAGGACGAATACCGCATCCAAGTTGCCAACAGCGGCGAGAAAGCGATGGCTATAATAC
>JAIVHN010000059.1 GCA_020201015.1 Spirochaeta sp.
GGCTAAGATTCACCCTGAGACCAAAGAGTCGTATGAGATTGTGCAGATGCTTGCCCAGAAAATGGGCGTAGGTGAGTACTTTGACTTCACCTTGGATGAATGGAATGCAGCCCGCATCTCTAACCAAGACTTCACGCTCGATGAGCTGAAAGCTGCCGGATCTATTGAGGTTAAGGTTGAGCAACCTAAGGGCTTTCAGGGCCTTGGAACCTCTTCCGGCAAGGCCGAGTTCTTTGCACAGAACTTTGTCGACAACGGGTTTGACGGTGTAGCACAATGGTATGAACCGGAAACCGGACTTGCAATGGGAGCCAACGAGTTCCGCCTCGTGCACGGGAAGCAGGCCTACCATGCCCACACGCATACCTCCAACATCCCAATCCTGGCACAGGTTACCAAAGACCTTGACAGCGCACGGGTGTGGATTAATGCCTCACGGGCAGCAGCGCTCGGCATTGCCGACGGTGACAGCGTGCGCTTCACCTCCAAGGACGACGGTCGCTACCGCGAAGCACGAGTGAAGGTGACCGAGCGCATCCACCCGGACATGGTGTTCATGGGTGGTGTGTACGGGCCACGTACTCCGTACTTCCAGGTTGCTGAAACTCTCGGAGGCTTTAACGCCAACGACATCACCAAGTACCGCTTAGAGCCAATTGTCGGCCACACCATGATGAACGAGATCATTGTGCAGGTGCAGAAAGCCTAAGCAGTTTCTTCCTGTAACGCACATAAGGCGCGGGCTGGCGAAAGTCGACTCGCGCCTTTTTTGTTTCCCCACTTTTCTCGCGACTGTTGCGGCGCGCTTGCGAAGTACGGTATCCTCCTTGGGTCATCGTATATCCGCATATGGTGCCACCCATTAGGAAAATCATGAGCGCAAACGGTCACATTGAGCAAGAACACTTTGAGCATCTCTTTCAAAGTTCGCCGGTAGCAGTTGTTGTATTGGACGGGCAGGACCGAGTAGTAGACTGCAATCTAGAGTTTACCCGCCTGTTTGGCTACACCATGCATGAAACAGTTGGCTGCTATCTTAACGAACTTATTAGCTCTCCGGAAATGATGGCAGAGGCAAGCGCCCTGTCCCAGGTAACCTTATCTGGCGGTCGTGTCGACAAAGAGACAAAACGGCGCCGCAAGGACGGTACAGTCATAGATGTCGCTATAACCGGTGCGCCGCGTGAGATTGGCGGACATACATACGTGTACGGCATTTACCAGGATATCACCGAGAAGAAGCGGGCCGAGGAACAGGTTGCGGCCTTGCTGCGCGAGAAAGAGATGCTCCTTAAGGAAACGCATCATCGCGTCAAGAACAACATGAGTGTTATAAGCAGCTTGCTGGGAATGCAGGCCTCGCTTCACGAGGGCAGCCGGTGTGAGCATGTGTTACAGGATGCCGCCGCCCGGGTACAAAGCATGTTGGTGCTCTACGACAAGCTCTATCAGGCCGAGTCTACCGAGAAACTGGGAATTCGCGACTATCTTCCGGCTCTCATGGACGAGATACTGTCGCTCTTTCGTGATACCGTACCGGTTCAAACCAACCTCGAGCTTGAGAACTTTGAGTTAAGTTCACGCAGTCTCATGCCTCTGGGAATTATTATTAACGAGCTCATAACGAACTCCATTAAGTACGCCTTCAAATGGAGAAACGACGGTCGCATATCGGTGAGCGTGCAGCTGCACCGCGAAGCGGGGCAGGACATGGTGCACCTTGTGTACGAGGATAATGGGTCGGGGCTGCCAGCAGGAGTTGGTTTTCATAGTAGCTCCGGTTTCGGGCTGGAACTGGTCGGCATGCTTGTGGAGCAGCTCTCGGGCACCGCACATATTGAGTCCGAAAACGGTACGCGGTTTGTATTTAATTTCCCCTTGTAACGCAAAGGAAGGCGAGTGAACATGCCTGCTCAAAAGACAACGCTCAGCCGTGTTGTTCTTCTCTGTGCAGCTGCGGCAACCGTGGCCCTGGTTCTGGGCGCAGTTAGTGTGCGGCGGCAGATGCATACTCTTATTGAAGATGCTCATATGACTCGGTTTGCCGAGAGCGGCGCAGTTGCGGTGTCGAACCTCGCAGGTGTTGCAGAGCAGTATCTTGCCGACCCTAACCGGCATCAAGTAGAGTTGGCCGCGCTGGCAGATACCGTCCGCAGTCTTAGCGACGCAAGGGGCGTAACGCTCACCGGGGCCCGGAGCGCTGGAAGGCCGAATAGCTTCGGTTACGTGTGGGCCTCGAGCGAGGAGCGCTTTCGCGCGGCTGACGGTTCGCGGAACTTCACCGCCGGAGAAACGGTCCTAACAGACGAGCTCTCTCCAGAACTCGGGCGGCTCCGAGCTGCGGTGAACGCCGAGGGAGAACAAGAGTTGGCCGAGCTGAGTGGGCAGATACGGCAGGTATCGACACAAATTCTTGAGCTGCTCACGCAGGGCGACGCAGACCGTGAGGCAGACCGTGAGGCAGAGATAGCTGAGTTGGACGCAATCTTCCGTGTTCTGTACGAACGAGCTACCGCGCTGCTGGCAGCAGTTGGAGAGCAACACTCCGGCAGCATTCCTGCCGCCCCTTCGCTGCATGATAACGAGGTGTTGTTTTATCACCCGGTTGTTGTGTTTGATCAAAGTACCGCAGGCTGGTATGTCGGAATGGTGCGATTGCGTCGTTTGCTTGCAGCAACACGAGCTGCGGTGAGCGCGGAACAGCATGCTGCTGACACCACCGGTCTGCGTCGCGGTGCCTTTTTGCTTGCCGCACTGTGGGGCTTCTTCTTGGTACTTTCCGTCGTTGTGCGGCGATTGTAGCACCCGCAGGCGCTCATGCAGGCGCTCAGTTACCGCATGGCCGCTATGGACCGCTCAGCTACCGCATGGCCGCTATGGACCGCTCAGCTACCGCGTTGCGCTCCACGCGTTGCCCGCGGAGTTGGTGCTGGCCCTTTGCCGCTTGATTTTGCTCCGCCACCTGCAGCCGAGTTGCGCATGAACCGTGAGCCGCTATGGTCACGGCGCCCGGTTGCAGCAGCGCGTTCGGCGGCTTCGCGCGCGGTGTCTTGGGTGTCTGCTTCCTCCTCACCACTACCAGCTTCGGCGGCGTTTTGGGTAGCCTCTTCGGCAGCTTCCTTAAGCGCCTGCGCCTCTGCAGCGCGATCTTCGTTATAGTGGCAGTGCTTATACTTGCGGCCACTTCCGCAGTGGCATGGATCGTTGCGTCCTAGTTTCATAGTTTCTCTCCAGGCTCATAGACTACACCCTTGCCGCTCCATACACAAGCAAAACGGCGCACCGACGCAATGCTAAATGTGAGCCTGTAACGGCAGAGTGGTTCAACCACCTACTCGCACCGCGTGCTACGGCCTTCCGCGCGAGAATGCATGCGCACAGCATGGGCTTGGTTCCACACGATTGGAGCTACCAGCTATAATCCGGCCTCCATGTAGAACTGCAGAGCAGTATCAGGTTTGCATGAGATAATACCAGTTTTGTGGTATTATCTAGAGCGAAGCTGAGCATGGAGCGAAATAGCTTGAGCGTCGTGTACCCCCAGTTAAATGTGTCTGCCCGACGCACACGTTTGGTGACCGCTTTTCCTACGAAACAGCCTAAAATGCAGATGACGCTGAAAGCATAATTGAGGAGCTTGCTCAGGACGATGTCAAAGTTGCTCTCATAATAACAGACTTGCTTATGCCGGGTACCAACGGCGACGAGTTTCTGGTTGAGGTCAAGCAACAATATCCCGACATTTGCGCTATTTTAATAACCTGGCATGCGGACCGCGCAGCGGTTGAACGCACTATGCGTGAGACTGCGGTACGGGTGTTCCAAAAGCCATGGCGTGCTGCGGAGCTCCTGCAGGCGGTCTCCGACTGTCTGGAAGGGCCGGGAGGGCCGGAATGGCTAGCGAACCCCGGAAGGGCCGGAAGGGCCACCCAACCCCGGCAGGCCGTCAGAGCAGGACCCGGCAGGCCGTCAGAGCAGGAATAGACCCACAATGCCTCCGGCAAGTACCACAAAAACCGGATGCACCTTTCGGCGTGACAGCAGGAGCACAAGCAACGCTGCAGCCGCTATGAGCGCGGTGGTGAGATCGGTGACAGCGTTACGGCCAAATGAAATAATAGCCATAAGCATGAGCGCTAGAACCGCAGGCTTCACTGCATCTTGAATAGGAATTGGTGCCTGGCCTGCCGGTTTGCCTGCAGTCGGCGGGCGGCCAGCATGACGACCGTTAAGAGAATGAGAGCCGGGCTCAGCACTGCCGATGTTGCCACAAGGGATCCGAGTACACCTGCTAAACGGAATCCAATAAAAGTTGCCGTATTCACAATAAGTGGCCCCGGCGTCATTTCGGCCAAGGTTACAACACGGATAAACTCTTCTACGGATAACCACTGACGAATCACTACCACCTCATGACGTATGAGCGATATCGCAGCAATTCCGCCACCATACGCGCTGAGGCTGACACGTAAGAAACTGATAATTAGGTGCAGATATAGTTGAATCATGGTACGTGCCTACGCCTTATTCCATAAGCTTTGAGTACTCGGACTCTGCGGTTTGTGCGGCTGGCCCCGACGTGGGTGTGTCCGGCGAGGTGTCCGTCGTGGTGGGGCCTGAGGCGGCTTTACGTTTTGCCTTGCGGTACACAACTGGTCCGCCCACAAGCAGCGAGACGGCTACCACTAGGAGGGGATGCAGGCCCAGAATAGATAGCCCGACAAAAAGCGGGACCGCTGCCACCACCACCCAAACGCTGCGCGCCGCGCCACGCGCATACAGCCAAACGCCGTAGGTAATCTGCGCGGTGACCGCGGCTGCGGCCCCCTTCATGAAGCGTTGCACCGGAGGGTGCTGCGCATATTCAAAGAGAAATGCCGCAATGAGAATCATGGTGGTGACCGATGGTATAGCCATTCCCAGCACGGCGGTGATACTTCCCCTTTTTCCGCGCAGCTGGCGGCCACAAAGAAACGCCGTATTGACCGAGACGGCGCCCGGAATAGCGGTTGCCTTGGAGATGATATCGGTGAAGTCCTTCTCGTTGAGCCAGTGTCGCCGGTCCACCAGCTCAAAGTGCAGTACAGGGAGTATTGAGTAGCCGCCGCCAAAGGTCAGCAGGCCGGTACGGAAAAAGACGCCGAACATGCGCCACAACGGTGGTGAAAGTGTCTCGTGGGTTGTTTGTGGTATCGGCGTTGTCCCCATATATAAAAAAGCTTACCTTAGGCGTATGCTTAGACACAAGTGGTACGCTCCATTGGCGCTGCTTTATGGGGCTCATGAATGATACAGAACACCAAGCGTATAGAAATGCTTGCGCATGGAAAAATCGCTCCAACACTCTTTACGCTTGCCGCCCCTGCCATTGCCGGAATGGTGGTCATGGCGATCTACAATATCGTCGATACCTTCTTCGTCAGCCTCTTGCGCGACACCACGGCCATTGCGGCTACCGGCATTGTTTTTCCAATGTTTCAACTTATTGGGGCTGTGGGTCTGACTTTTGGGATTGGTGCAGCCAGCGTTATTAGCAGAAAGCTTGGGGAGAAGAACTACGATGCCGCGCAAGAGGCGGCGGCCACCGCGTTATACTCGGCATTGGTTGTCGGGATCATTTTCTCTATTGTCGGGATGGTTTTCATTCGTCCGGTTCTCCTGCTGTTTGGCGCGACCGACTCCATCCTCGAGTCGGCCACACTCTACGGGAGGGTGATCATTGGCGGTGCGGCCTTCGTGGTCGTAAACATGACCGTCAATAATCTGCTGCGTGCCGAGGGAGCGTCACTCTACAGTAGCATGGGGCAAATCTCGGGAGCGGTGCTCAACATAGTCCTGGACCCTATCTTTATTTTTGTTCTTGATATGGGTATTACTGGAGCAGCCGTCGCGACGGTTATTTCGCAAGGCTTTTCTACACTGGTGCTACTCAGCTTCTACGCGCGTCGGCGTGGCATGCTCACGCCCCTGAACCTTGCGTACTTTAGACTGCGCTGGGAAACCTATAGAGCGCTCATGACACTTGGCGTTCCGACCTTTGTGCGCCAGATCCTCGGCAGTATTTCTTTTGGCATTCTTAACAACGCGGCGGGCGCATACGGTGACTCGGCAATTGCTGCACTGAGCGTTACCTTGCGGCTCTTCATGCTCCTGGCAATGGGCCTCATGGGATTTGCGCAAGGGTTGCAGCCACTGGCAGGATATAGCTATGGCGCTCAAGCATACGACCGACTACGGCACGCTATGCGACTGTCCTTCGGGGTGACGACTGCGGTCGGGATTGCTGCTGGTTTGGTGGCCTTTATTTTTGCGCAACCTATTATGTACTTCTTTGCGCCCCAGGATCCGGTCGTGGTTAGCATGGGCACTATAGCCTTGCGACTCATAGCAGTCTCACTGGTGCCGGTTGGTTTAGTCATTATGTTTGGTGGCGTCTTTCAAGCGCTGGGTGATGGGCGGTCGGCCTTACTGCTGGCGGCCGGACAGCAGGGGCTCTTTCTCATTCCGTTGGTGCTTATCCTTCCGCGCTTCTTCGGAGTTGCTGGCGTCTTTGCCGCCCAACCGGCTGGCTTCGTGCTGGCGTTCTTTGTCGGGCTGGCGCTTTTCCGGCGTGTGCATCGCTCCATTGAGCTGCGCCAGGCTGCGGCCGACAGGCACCCCTCCGCCTCCGGCACGACGCCCGCTGCTCATGGTGCCCCGCCCGCAACCCCCACCGAGTCCGCAACGGCTGCAAGCCACACCTCGCAGGTAAGCGGCCGGTGAACCCCACCTTATATTGTTGAGTAGAACCTTGCATGATGGTGATTCGCTTTGCGCGGCAGGAGAAGAGCTTTGCTCGCTTCGGAGTTGAGCTCGCCCGGCAACGGATGGCCGACTGGGCGACGGCGGTTGGCGAGGCACTCAAGCCGGTGATTGAGTGCCTTCTCATTGAGCTACGCGCCGGGCCGGTACTCTTACTTGATGAGACTCCGGTGCAGGTGCACGGAGAAGAAGGAAAGAAGAACACCTCGCGCAGCTACATGTGGGTCGGCTACGGTGGAGCTCCCGAGAGCCCGGTCGTCTACTACTACTATGCCCCAACTCGCTCCGCCTCGGCGGCGGGAAATCTGGCGCAGCCGAGAAAGCGTTGTCCACTATCGCAAAGCTCTACTCTGCCGAGTCGAAGCCTGCCGAGTGGCTACGAGACGAGCAATTCCTTGCCAAGCGTTATGAGATGGTAGAGTCGGAACTGCTGAGTTTTCATAAGTGGCTCACCAAGAAAGCCGAGCACGTGCCACCGAAGAGTTCTCTTGGCAAGGCGGTTGGCTATACCTTGGGGCAGTGGGAGAAGCTCCTTTGCTATCTTGAGAGCCCATATCTCACTCCGGACACCAACCGAGTGGAGAACAAGATCAGACTTTCGCTAACTTCTGCCGAACTACATCGACTTGGAATAGTTCATAACAACAAGAGGCTGCAGTGCAGCCTCACTAATTCACTCGTGGTCTAATCTCAGGCGTAGATGCGACGGGGGGGCACCGGACGCTTACGTGGGGCTCACCGGACGCTTACCGGACGCTTACAAAAAAACCTACATTTTGGACCCATATTTATGGCCATAAATATGGGTGGGAATATGGGTCCGAATTCGTCAAAAGTTTGCGTTGACGGTGGCGTTGCTTTGTAGATGTTTAAATGTAACTAAATGGGCACGAAAGTATCGAAATCAAAGAATCTAATTGATTCAATTCTCATTAACCGAGAGTGGTGCAAGCGGTGCGGCATATGCGTTGCGTTCTGCCCCAAAGATGTCTTTGAAGAGGACGAAGAAGGGACCGTAAGCGTTCCCCGGCCGGAGGACTGCATCTACTGTGAGCTGTGCGAGCGGTTATGTCCCGACCTTGCTATTACCCTTGTTCCAAAATCACAGCCTGAAACTCAGACTGCGGGAGATGCATCATGAGCAATGCCACGGCTGGTAGCCCTGCAAGCGGCACCACCCCTGCAAGCGGCCCCGCAACCACCGGCACCACCCCTGCAAGCGGCCCCGCAACCACCGGCACCACCGGGCGCACCCTATGTGTGCCAGGCAACGAGGCCTGCGCCGAGGGCGCGCTCTATGCCGGTGTTGGGTTTTTTGCAGGCTATCCTATTACCCCTTCATCGGAAATCGCAGAGATTATGAGCCGCCGCTTACCTGAACGGGGGAATCGGTTTATTCAGATGGAGGACGAGATATCCTCACTCTGTGCAATTGTTGGTGCTTCGCTCACTGGCAGCAAGGTCATGACCGCCACAAGTGGTCCCGGCTTCTCGCTCATGCAAGAAGCCCTTGGGTACGGGATCATGGCCGAGATACCGTTGGTCATTGTCGATGTTATGCGTGGGGGGCCATCTACCGGCATGCCAACCCAGGGCAGCCAAGGGGACGTCAACCAGGTTAGGTGGGGCACCCATGGTGACCATTCTATCATCGCTCTTACTGCATCTACCAATCAGACGCTTTTTGAGACGACCGTACGTGCCTTCAATCTGGCCGAAACCTACAGGACGCCGGTGGTTGTTCTCTACGATGAAATGCTCGGTCATCTGCGTGAGCGGCTTAGCATTCCAGAGCCGGGTGAACTGCCGTTGGTTGAGCGACTGCGCACCGGCGTGCCGGAGGGCGTTGACTACCACCCTTATCTCATACGAGACGACGGGCGCTTGCCGATGTCGGACTTTGGTGGAGTGCACCGATACAACGTGACAGGGCTCTACCACGACATGTGGGGCTTCCCCTCTACCGATCCCCATACGGTTGACGACCTTGCTCACCATATCTACGACAAAATTGAGCTGCGCGCCGACGAGTTGGCGCAGGCTCAGGAGTTTTATATGGAGGATGCCGAGATCGTCTTCATCTCATATGGTAGCCCGGCACGCACCGCACACCAGGTTGTTCACCAAGCGCGCATGAACGGGCAGCGCCTGGGATTGCTGGAGCTGCAAACAATTTGGCCCTTTCCTGCTCGCATGGTGCGGGATGCTTGTCGCAAAGCGCGCGCAACGATCGTGGTAGAGATGAACATGGGGCAGATGTACTATCACATCCGCAACGCGGTGGAGAATCCGCGGAGCGTCTTTCTTTCCAACCGCGTGGACGGCCGGTTCATTACGCCCAAGGATCTGCGACGTGTACTGCGTATTGTGGAGGGTCAGGGTGAGTGAAACAAAAAAACCAGCTGGGTACTATTTACGAGAACGGTTCATGCCGCATCTTTGGTGCGCTGGCTGCGGACATGGAACGGTGCTCAATGGCTTGGTACGCTCGGTAGACGAACTTGGGCTTAAGAAGCGCGAGATCGTCATGGTGTCCGGAATTGGGTGTTCAGCCCGGATGGCGGGATATTTAGATTTTCACACCCTCCATACACTGCACGGACGGGCATTGGCGTTTGCCACCGGCGTGAAGTTAAGTCGTCCGGAGTTGAAGATTATCTGTCCCCTTGGTGATGGGGACGCGTTGGCAATTGGAGGCAACCACTTCATTCATGCCGCGCGCCGCAACATCGACATTACCGTGCTTATCCTCAACAACCGCATTTACGGAATGACCGGTGGTCAGTACTCGCCTTTGTCCGGATGCGGCATAGACGCGACAACCGCGCCCTACTCCTCCATTGATGAGGCCTTTGACGCAGTGAGGTTGGCAACGGCGAGCGGAGCAACGTTTGTTGCGCGAACTACAACCTTTCATGTGCATCAGATGCAACAGATACTGACCCAGGCTATTCAGCACAAGGGCTTCTCGGTGGTTGAGGTTCTCTCGCAATGTCCAACCCACTTCGGCCGCAAGAACGGTGGGCTCGAGGCGGTTGATATGCTGAAAGGATACCAGCAGAATACCGCACCGGTCGGTTCAAAGAAACTTGAGAACAGCCCGGACTTAATTCCCGTTGGCGTGTTTGTGGATGAAGAGCGAGCCGAGTACTGTGACCGGTATCAGGGCGTGATCGACCGCGCGCAAGGGGGTGCTGCCGCGCGTACTGCCCCCGTAGGGCAAGGGGGTGCTGCCGCGCAAGGGGGTGCACCTTGATCTGGAAAATCGTTATTGGCGGCGTGGGTGGCCAGGGAATTATCACGGCCGGTATCATCCTGGCCGAGACCGCAGTGATCCAGGAAGGACGCTTTGCGGTGCAGAGTCAGACCTACGGCGCAGCGATGCGCGGCGGGCTTACCCGTACCGACGTAATCATATCAGACGAAGAGATTATCTACCCCAAGGTTGATCAGGCTCACATGCTGGCTTGCCTGCACCGCAAGGCGCTGTCTGCGTATCATAAAATGATTCGCCCCGGTGGTCTCCTTGTAACGGACCGCGATGAAGCGCCCGCTCTCAAGCGTCTGGACTGCCGGCAGTACGAGTTCCCATTTTCTGCAGCGCTGCGAGAGCAAAGTGCCAGCATTCGAAATGTCAATCTCTGTATACTGGGTGCTGTTGCACACCTTACCGGCGTTGTGCAGATGGCGCATCTTGAGGATGCTATTCGGGTACGCTACTCAGGCAATGAGGATGCGCTTGCCGCTGTAAAGCTGGGACAAGAGTTGGTGGTGGATTCAGGATTTCGTGCGGTCCATTTAGGTGAGGACGGTCGCACCGGACGCCATGCTACCTCCGCACGGGAGTAAGTAGCACGGGACTAAACACTGCCGCTGCCGACCAGCACCGCTCTCTTTTGACCCGCCAACCCACTCGCGCACCTATTGTTAGAACTTCGTGAAACGTGTTTGAAATTGGTTAACCTAGTTTTCTTGCCGGGTAGAGTGAGCTATTATCAAACTCATGAGAATAGCAATGAGTTGCGCGGGTGAAGGGTTTGGTCACGTCTCACGGATGATTAGTTTTGCCCAAGGCTTGCAAGCCCGGCATGAGCTGGTGCTCTTTGCGCCAAAGTCTGTGCAGCATCATATTCGTCGGAGCTTACCCCAGGCGAAGGTAATCACCATTCCCTATTTCCACCTGACCAAAAAAGATGACCGAATCCTCTATATTCAGACCGTACGACAGAACCTGGCCAAGGCTATTCGGTTTCGGGTCGATGTCCGAGCTATACGCCGCCAACTCCAACAGCAGCGAGTGCAGGCAGTGGTGAGCGACTACGAGCCGTATCTTCCGGCTGCGGCGCGAGCGCTTGACTTACCGGTACTGCAGGTTAACCATCCGGGTGTCGTTCTGCAGTATCCCAGTGCCTCCCCGGACGCTCTCATAGCATCTGCGGTTGCACGGCTCATGATGGGGCGCTTTGACCGCAGACTCTACGTCTCTTTTTATAATGGCGATGTCGGACCAATTCTGCGGAGTGAGTTTAGCAATAGCCAAGTAACGCGTGGTGACTACTACGTAGTGTACGTCAAACCGACCTATCGCCGCCGCGTCGCTGCAGAACTAGAGCGCCTTGGAGTTAGCACCTATCGCATGTTCCCCAACCCGCATCTCAACTATGCCGAGTCTCTTGCCGGGTGCAAAGGTGTTATTACCGGCGCCGGTCACCAGAGCCTAAGCGAGGCGATAACGCTTGGAAAGCCGGTCTTTGCAATTCCGCAACGGGGTCAGTATGAACAGCGAATTAATGCACGCATGTTAGTTGCATCAGGATGGGGTATGAAAGGGCGCTTCTCTAATCTTGGGAAAACGCTCCCTACGTTTATTGCCTCAATCGACCGCTTCCCGCACCTGCCGCAAGCTGGATATCAGGATGAACACGGCAACACATTTCGGTTCGTGAACGACCGCGAAGTTGCGGTGCAGTACATTGAGAACTTCGTTAGAGAATACGCTGGCACAGGCGTTGTTCAACGGTTCATTATGAATGTGCAGGCAAACATGCAACACACACTTCAGGCGCTGGGTCTGGCGGGGTAAAACAATGGTGTATTCGGAAATCAACAAGCTAGTTTCGGATATTGGAGCTCGTGCGCCGGTAGCGGAACACACCAACAACGGGAGCAGCTCCATTCACGACTTCAGCTATGCCAATCTGACACGTCTGTTCAACAGTACCGAACCACAACCTATTCCCCAAGATCGGCCCATTGTCATATTCAGTGACTTTCACGCAGGCGACGGCAGCTCGCGCGACGACTTTCTGGCAAACTCGGACCTCACCATGGAGGTGCTGGAGGAGTACTACCGACGTGGCTTTCGTCTCGTGCTTAATGGAGATGTTGAGGAGCTGCAAAAGTTTTCAATGAAGAAGATCCGCCAGCGCTGGGTTGAACTCTACTCTATTCTTGAGCGATTCGCGAGTGAGGATCGCTTGGTGCGGCTGGTAGGAAACCATGACCTTCAGTTGCTGTCCGACCAAGGTGTGGAGGTGCCGGTGCAACGGGCACTCCGCTGGGAGGTCGGTGACCCAACTGCACCCGACTCAATTTTTATCTTTCATGGACATCAAGCATCGCGGCGCTATGAGCTGTACAACGATCATGTGGGGTGGCTCTTGCGAAACGTGGTCGGCAAGTTGCCGATAAAAAACTTTTCGGTTAGTCACGATAACCACAAAAAGAAAGTGCTCGAAGAACGGGTCTATACCTTCTCACGGCGCCGACGTGTTATGTCTGTTATTGGACACACCCACCGGCCGCTGTTTGAGTCCCTCTCCAAGACCGACTGGGTAAAGTACAATATCGAGCGTCTCTGCAGGCAGCATGCTACGGCTGGTATCTCGGAGCGTGAGGCAATCCATGGTGAAATACATGACCTTAAAAAGTATTTGGCTCGCACTGTACCAAACCGTCAAAACGATTTTGGCAGCATTTACCATGATAGTTTTGTCGTGCCCTGTATGTTCAACTCCGGCTGTGTTTTGGGTAAGCGCGGGATCACCTGCATTGAACTGAGCGGAACCGAGATCGGGCTCAGCTACTGGTTTGACCGAAACCGCTCTAAGCGCTACCTGCGCTACGAGGGCTACGACAGCCAGAACCTGGCCGGAACTTCGTACTACGAGACCGTCATTCAGTCAGAAACTCTTGACTACATTTTCTCCCGCATTCACCTTTTGAGCTAGCTCGCAGCGGCTCAACCGAACCTTGCTGGTGAGTTTGTCGCGGTTGGCTCAACCACTATTCAGCCAGTAGCTGCGCACGCGCTTGAGTCTTTCATTCAGGGAACACAGCTTGAATCGCAACTTGCAGGTGGTGGAAGCGGCGCAGCCGCGTCTGCTGTGCGTAGTGGCCATGCCGATATAGGAATGGTGAGCCGCCCCGTGAGTTCCAATGAGTTGGAAGGTCTGGTCTCGGTTACCATAGGCTACGACGCCCTTGCCATTATTGTGAACTCCATGAACCCACTGGAGAGCGTTTTGCATGAGGAGATTCGCACTATCTTCACCGGCCGCCAAGGCTCTTGGAGCGGCATGCCTCCATGGGCCAGTGAGATTGTTGTTGTCTCAAAACAGGTGGGACGAGGGACCCTTCAGGTTTTTGAGGCGTATAGCGGCTTAATGAGTCCGTCTCACTCCAATATATCCGTGGAAGAGCGGGAGCTCATCTCGGCCGATGCCTGGGAGGCCGCTAGCAACCTGGACTCTATTCTCTGGGTCGGCGGAGTGCCTGCTGCGGTTGGCTATGTGTCGCTTGCTGAGGCGGACCGTTTCATTGAACTTGGGCACCCTATTAAAAAGCTGGTGCTTGAGGGTGTCGAACCCATTGCGCGCCACGCTTCTTCGGTCAGAATACCAGGAGCTTTATCGCCTGCTGGTAAAAGCGGTGGCCTACTCACGTGAGAATCGCCCGGAGGAGACTGCTGCTGCTATGCAACAGGTCCGGGCGGGACAGACTGTCCTGCAGGCGGAAATTGCACAGATAGTTACAGGCGTAGAAGAGATTCAGGCAGGGTGGTCGCGGGCCATGAACATTGCCTTTGTTCTTGCTGGGCTGCTGATCGTGCTTGTGATCCTGCTCAATATCCAATGGGTAATACCGGCACTTGTTGTGGCACCTATGAATCAAATAGCCGAGGAGGCCGAGAAGGCTAATCAAGCCAAAAGTGAGTTCTTGGCTAACATGAGCCACGAGATCCGCACCCCAATGAACGGGGTTATTGGAATGA
>JAIVHN010000174.1 GCA_020201015.1 Spirochaeta sp.
ACGAGGATGAGGTAGCTGAGACCCTGCAGCGGCTTGCCGCAGAGCGATGCTTTCTCGTTGATGCCTCCACGCTTATTGTTCTCGATAAGGCCGGGTTGTTGTCGGTGTGTATGCCTGAGCTACGCTGCGAGACAATTCCAGAAGTTGTCACCGAAGTCGGCGATGAGCTCATGACCCGGGCCGATATCGACGTGCGCCCGGCCCACCCGTCTGCACCAACCGGGAGGGCGTTCGATACCGACTCACTTTTGTTCTATACTGCACATGCAGAAGGCCTTGCTGTTGTTAGCGAGGATAAAAAACTGCTGCGGCGTTGTGACGCGGCAGGAGTATCGTACTACAATGCCGGAATGCTCCTTCTTCTTTTGCGACTGAGGGGTATCTCGAGTTTTGAACCAAACACGGCCTACCGGAAGCTCTGCGCTGTAGCTCGTTATGGGCCGGAGGTGAGCAAGTATTTGGAAGCACTTGATGTATTTCTACGTAAGCAAGGTAGGTAGTACGGCGGTGTACACGTGCATGTGCATGGACTCGAAGCCGTACGGCTTAGATTGGACGACCCGTAGACGATCCGTAACTGAGTCATAAAAAAGCCCCGGCAAGATGTGCCAGGGCTTTTGTTTAGCTATGTATTGGTATTAGCGTCGGTCGTAACCGCCACCACCGCCACCGCCGCCGGTACGCTCACGCGCCTCGTTGACGACGAGTCGGCGACCGTCGATCTCGCGACCGTCAAGTGCCGAAATTGCCTTCTGTGCGTCTTCGTCGCTGCCCATTTCGACGAAACCAAATCCGCGAGGCATACCGGTCATTCGATCGGTGATGAGGTTGACCGCCGTTACCTCGCCATGCTCCGTGAATGTCTCACGAAGAATGTCCTCAGTTGTGTCGTAATTGATGTTACCAACGTAAAGCTTTTTTCCCATGGAAACCGTCCTGTCTCGGCGACTGTCTTGCAGCCGCAAGTAATCTATTATCCCGAGCGGTAGGATTGGAGTTCTGGGTGAGAAGCCGAAACAGGAAGTGATCTCGCAAGGCGGGCGTGATCGAAATTCTATCCGTCTAAACACGCACAGATTTTCCTTTCCTGCGCGATTGTGCGTCGACCGCGCGGGACTTTGCCATATACCGTTGAGAATGCACCGGAAATCTAGCTTCGTCAAGAGCCAAATACCAGCATTTTTCCCATAGAGTGCATTCAGTTCCGCGCGGCGCGAGCCTCTTCAGCTATGGCGGCAATACCGGCACGAACATCCTCTTCCGCCATAGCGAAGTTAATGCGAATGCACTCGTCCTGGTGTCGCCACTCATGCTCAAGGCCAAAGAAAAAGTAGCGGCCGGGTACCACAATGGTATTGCGGCGTTTGAGCCGTTCATACAGCTCTAAGGTGGTGATGGGGAGATCCTTGAACCAAATCCAGAGAAATAGTGAGCCCTCACTCTTGTGGATTGCGTAGGGAATATCCTCCCCAAAGCTTGCCCGGATGTACTCGACCGCCTGTGTAGATTTCTCGCGATAAAAAGGACGCACAATTTCGCGGCCTGCACGAAGAAGCTCACCGGACTCAAGTAGGGGAGTAACAAGAGTTTGGCCGACACTGCCGTTTGCCAGACTGAGTATAGCGTTACAG
>JAIVHN010000221.1:0-2695 GCA_020201015.1 Spirochaeta sp.
CGGCGGGCGGCTGGGTCCGAAACAAACTCTTGGTAGCGGCGCTCGGTCTCCGAAATCATTTCGTCGTTCTCAGTGATTTTTTTCATCAGCTCATCTCCCGTTCCCACTCTCTGTAAAGTATACACCCACCGCTCGAGTGGCGTCGACGGCTGTTTCTTATCTGTGAACCCAGAGAATTTCGGTAGCTCAAGCAAGTGTATGGCAAGGTGCTCGCTGAGCACTAAATTCTGCTCCCGCCGCTCTCGTAGTTCAAAGCAGGTATGGGGGCTTTCCAAGCCCTTCGGTGTAACTGCGTGCCCAGTAGTAGAGAATGCGTGAATCGAGCCCTTTGTGTTTGTAGCTTTGAACCTCCACGTTGAACAGTGCATTGGTGGTGTCGCGCACGCGGGCATCAACAATGGAGAGCTTGTCCGCAGAGAAGTGTTGTAGGTTAAATGGGTTTTCGATCTCGACATCCACAACCGGTGGGAATCCATAGTCGGTACGCACCGCGTTAATGAGCGCGGCAAGTATGGGTTCGCTACCGGCGGCGCCGAAAACACCTTTGAAAACGACATCCGAGGTGAGTGGAAAATGCTCGGGCTCGGCGTGAGGTTGGTGGGACTCAGCCAAATTGGACTGAGACATCCGGTCTGACAGGGGTTTGTGCATGCATCTGCCTCCTACCCCCTACTACTGGAAAATGTGCACGCTGCTTGTCCTGGATGAAAGTTTGCGCTACGAAATGCAGCGCGGATGCTGTTCTCACTTGCGCAGACTGCGGGTGTCGTGCTTTATAATCCACCTGGTTTCGGGACTGGATGAGCCCTGTTCCTAGTCGTGAATGATGAGCCAAGCCTTCGCGGCAATGCGATCGCACACTCGGTGGTGTAATAGTGCTTGAACTTCATCCGGTAACGATACTCAGACACCAGGGAGCCTTCCACTCTGAAGCTCGAGCTGCCTGACAATTTTGGTAATCAAGTGGATAGCACCGGTCTTAAATGAGTATGTTTTTCAGTGGGAGGTGACTATGCAAAAGTCAAAGATTAAGTTGGAAGTTCTACTACTCTTTGCCATAGGCTTGAGCATCTTGTTCGGCTGTGCAACGGCGCCCGAGCAAGCGCCCAGCGCCCGAGCCAGCGTGATAGCTCCAGATGCTGTGTGGCGCGTTCTCATCCTGGAACTTGAGGGCGAGACCGCGGCGGCGGCTTCGAGCACGCGGGCGGCTTCGACCTCGTCGGCTGCTCTAAATTCGGCAGCACCATCGGCGGTTGCCGAGCACCTGCACCGGCTTGCGCTTGCCGCAGAGGTGGAAAGGGTTGAACGCTACGCCGGAAGCACCCAACTGCGAGACGCAATTGAAGTGCCGCAAGGCGGCCAACCGGTACAGGTGCTGCAAAATGAAGATCAACTACGGGCCCTGTATGACACCTTCACCGGCACCGAGAACGAGGTCGTGATTGTATTTTTGAAGGCTCAAGGTTTGGCATCCGGCGGCCTGCTCATAACAACCGACAGTGGTGAGGATATGCGTCTCTCACACCCGCAACTGCGAAGCCTACTCGACAAAGCACTTGGAAATTCACCGGCCGTTGTGCTTGTCTCGGCAGACTACTCCGGAGGACTACTGACCGCCGCCCCCGGAACCGCGGGACTGTTCAACAGTCGACGGGTTATCATGACCTCGGCAGGTTCCGAGAGCACAAATTTTATAAGCGACGGCGGGCTTGTATGGGAAGACCTTCTTGCCCGCAAACTCGCCGACACATCGACGGAAAGCACATGGCTCGATATCGCACGAACGCTCGAAGCCGATATCGGTAGCGCGGAACAGTCCGCCGGGGTAGCTGAGTTCTCTCAGCCGCAGCACTGGGTTCCATTAGGAACGTCTGCCGAGTTGGACGCGTTTTTCAACTCGGGTACATAGTAGTCGGAGTGCTTATGCTCGGTAGTCTACGCGCTTAAAAGGCCACACGAGCCTGGTCAGATAATACGCTGGGGCGCAGCGGGCGGCAGCTGCTGTGGGGGCTGCGACTCAAGCTGTACCGCGTCGGTCATCCACATGTCCTCATATGGTTCTTCTTGCTGTCTCGAGAGAACAAATAGATACTTCCACTCGGTGCCATCATCGGCAATCAAAGCCACCGGGACGACCGCGAGATTATTTTCCACGTAGGCCGGAAGAATCTCCGCCCTTTGGTGATTAATCATGCCCGAATACAAAGCCCCGTCAAATAGCGTGGCAAATCTTTCAAGGGGTCCGGTAGCGGACTTGTTTGCCGGGGATGCAAATTCAAAGACTTGAGAAATCCGTTCATTGCTTGGTCCATGCTCTTTCAGCGCCGACAACTGAAGTTGGACAACATCAACCGGTGTCAGCTCTGCGCTTGGCGAAATCATGGCCGCCGTTTTATCCGTCGAAGTCCTGCATGCAGTAGCAAAGAGGAGGATCATACCCAGTGAAAAAAGAAAAATATGTGAGCGAATGCGAGCCATTATTTGCCTCCATTTGTTAAGGTAGCTCTAGACTGACAATGTACTCATAGAAGGATGGCAATGGTATGCTTACCATGAAAAAATCAACCGGGCTTGTTCTTGAGCTGATTGCACTCTACGGTTTAGTTCCCGCCGTGTTTTTGCTGGACCTTAGCCGAACATATAGAACTGCGGCAATACTCATTCCCTTCCTCTACGTGCTCGTGCAATGTATCCG
>JAIVHN010000221.1:2768-9907 GCA_020201015.1 Spirochaeta sp.
CACCTATTTGCGAAGTCGTTCGCTCATAGATAGTGCGGTCGAGCACGCGCTGTACGGGGCATGGATCTTCACCCTCGGATTGGGAACCATTTTCGCATTTCCTATTTGATGCAGATGGCTGCCACAGGCAGCCGAAGATGTGTATCTTTTGGGCTATGCTTGCTTTATGGCTTCTTGTAGTACTGATTATAGGCTTTGGTGCTGGAACTCTCATCTTTGGCGTTCGGGTTGTTCAGAAATCGACCGAACTTCTCCCGCCCGCCGGATCGAACACGACCGGCCTGGGCCGGAGCTCCACAGACTCCCCTACCGTTAGTATCATTATTCCCGCCCGGAACGAGGCGACCAGGATCCCGACGCTTCTCAAAAGCCTCGCGACACAGTCAATGCAGCCGCTTGAGATCCTTGTGCTAGACGACGAGTCAACAGACCAAACCGCGCAGGTCGCACGTACCCATGGCGCGCGGGTGCTGTCTACCCCACCACGGCCGCACAACTGGGTTGGTAAGACCTGGGCCTGCCACACAGGGGCTTCAGAATCCGTGGGCGAACTCCTGATGTTTCTTGACGCCGATGTAGAGCTGGATCCAACAGCCCTTGAACGAATAGTTGCCGCCCGAGAGACCGACGGGGGAGTTGTATCGGTTCAGCCGTATCACCGTACTACACGCTTGTATGAGTCGTTCAGCGCGCTCTTTAACGCGCAGGTGGTAACGGCAGTGGGGGTCGGCTCGGCCTCGCTGGGGCTCTTTGGCCCGTGTATTCTTTTTGAAAGAGAAACCTACTTCCGCTGTGGCGGACACGAAGCGGTTCAGGACTCGGTCCTTGACGATGTCGATTTAGGCAAATGCTGTTTACGCACGGGAACGACCGTCCGAAACTACCTGGGTGGGAGCGCGGTGAGCTTTCGCATGTACCCCAACGGCCCGCTTGAGATGCATAACGGCTGGACCAAGAACTTTCTCCAAGGAGCTGGAGCTACCCCAACCCGCACACTGCTGCTGCAGTCATTGTGGATCACCGGTGCGGTCACCGCCGCGGTTCAGGCCGGGCTAACACTGGCCGGGTCTTCGCTTGCGCTCCTTGGAGGGTGGGTAGCACTTGCGGTGTATGCCGCCTATGCCGTCCTGCTTGCGCTCAGCGTGCGCACTTATGGCAGCTGTGGTGTTGGGGTGGCACTGACCTTTCCTGTGCATCTAATCTTTTTTGGGAGCGTGATGGTACGCGCGCTCTGGATTCGAGCTGGCGGCGGCAGCGTGGACTGGCGTGGCCGCACCGTACAGCTGCACTCGCGCGGTCTACCTAAGCCCTCGCCAGCAAAACCAGAATAGCGGGGTAGCATGTATGTCACTGTGGCTTAGAGTCCTGCTCATTGCAGCTAACTGGGTTCTCTTTCACATTGGCAGTGGCTTTGCTACTCATCATATGCCCGCACGCTTTTTCGACCACGAAAGCCCGCTATTTAAAACACGCGCCTTTGAAGCCGAGGGCAGGCTGTACCGACGAGTCCTGCGGATACATCGCTGGAAAGACCTCTTACCCGAGGCTGGCGCTACCTTTGCAGGAGGATTCGCCAAGCGCTCACTCTTCCCCGAGCACCGCACCGACCAGGCGTACCTGCAGCGCTTCATTGCCGAGACCAGGCGAGCCGAACTCACCCACTGGTTGCCGATTGCGCTCTCCGCAACTTTCTTCCTCTGGAATCCGCCCGAGATAGCTAGCTGGATGCCGGTTTACGCCGCCGCTACCAATCTTCCGTTTATCCTTGTGCAAAGGGCAAATCGCCCGCGCCTGCAAAGGCTCGCAAAAACTGGACAATTTCGGCGCACGGAGGCATCTTAAAGCTATGGCAAAGAATGTACTGGGAACCGAGCTCACAGGCTGCTCCGATCAGCCGCTCACAGGATATTTTCGAGATGGAAACTGCAGCACCGGCGAGGGCGACACCGGAGTTCACGCAGTATGCGCCGAGGTTACAGAAGAGTTCTTAACCTTCAGCGCAGCACGCGGAAATGATCTCTCCACGCCGCACCCCGAATGGCACTTCCCCGGCCTCAAGCCCGGTGATCGCTGGTGCTTATGCGCCCCACGGTGGCAGGAAGCATTCCAAGCAGGCATGGCGCCAGCGGTAGTCCTCTCGGCCACCCACATGCTTGCGCTCGAGTTCTGCAACCTGGAGGATCTACGGGCTCACGCGGTAAAGGAATAGCCTTCGTAGCGCCCGCAGCGTTACACTATGCCCATGCACCGCGCACGCAACCTGCAGGAAGAACTCCCCAAGCTCCTGAGCGCTCTCACCCGGGCAGGGCTCGGCAAGCGGACGCGAAGTGATCTGTACGCCCACAGATCTCTGGTCGATATCTACGCTGCGGACATCTGCCCAGAGTTGCTCAACCGGCTCGATCTTCTCTGGCGCGGCTGGGCCCCTGCAGGCATAGATCCCTGGAACATCCTGCGAATTTCGGCCCGGGCGGACGCCTGTGCCCAGCTGTGCTACCCACGCTTTGACGATACCGGCCACCCGGCCATAGCCGCATCTCTTAAGACCAACTTTAGCGACACCGACACCCCAAGTGGTACCGTCACCCCAAGCCGCACCGAACCGAGCTTCACCGACTACCGAGGCCGGAATAACCCACCAATTCTGCACCGCAAGGAGTTGCTCGTAGCGCCCGCCTATCCGCATGCTGGCGCCTTTTCCGCCCTCACACAGGCCGAGCTTGCGGCAGGCTTGCTGCACCACGCCCACACCGTCGGCTACCGCCGCCAGTGGGAGGCGCGCCTCAGCGCAGCTGGCCTTGCCGTCCAGGGCCACCAACTTGGGGAGGTGCCTCGGTCAGTGCACTAGTGAGGAGACTTCTTGACTACTACCGCAGGCGAGTGAGCACGGACTCAAGAGTGGCCCCAGGTTCAAGCACCTCGTCAAGAGCACGTTGCAGCTTTTCGGTGTCCTGCACGGCGCGCACCTCGTCTCGATCCCGGTCACCAAGACTGAATTCACGCTCTAATAGACGAAGAAGTGCAAACGAGAGCCCTTCGGCCTTACCTTCCCTCTTTCAGTTTCGCCAAGACTGATTCTGCGCTGTCGGGCCGCCCATCACACAGATACTCCAGGGTAGCATCCCGGAACTCTTTGGGCAGTCGCGGGTTGCTTAACGAACGAACCACCTTGAGCACGCCATCTTTCCCCATCTCGCGCGCCGCTGCGTGCATTGCCTGTAAAGCCGCCCTCGCAAGTGGCCCACCAATAAACTCATCCCTTAGGCTTTCGCCCACGTCATAGACCAAGTGACGGAAGGCCGAGAAGTGGTTCATGTACGCCGTCTCAGCCTCGTTCAAGCCCAACGCCCGCGACAACTCGGTTGGCGCCGTCCAGCGACCTGGGCCGTTGTACACAACCACCGAAACTACCGGTGGTGGCGGCGCTCCTTTCCGACCGGGTTCAGCCGCAATGTGCTCAAGCACCGCCGCGCTGCATATCATGAGTTGATAGATGGTACCCCATTGATTCCGTTCCTTGTGTTCAAGAAGCAGATAGACCGCGATTTCAGTGCCCCCAAATGACTTCAAGGTGAGCAGTAGATCAGTTCGAGGCTCGGCGAACTCTGAGTCGACAAAGGTCGTTGGACTCGACTCGACGGTGAACTGTTGTTCAGGTGGCACCTGTCCGCCCTCGCTGCCAGTATCCGTTTCGTCGGAAGGCCATAGCGCGCGCCAGACCGCGTTTAGGGCCAGGTCATGCAACGGCTCAGCCTGAGTGAACACGTAGCGGAAATATCGGTCATGGGCTGTCTGCGCCTGTTTCTGGGGATCAGGCTCTGCGCTATTCTTCATGGTAGCTCCTCACACTGTACTACCGCGAAATGTGCACGCTGCTTCGTCTGCGAACGAAATAATCGGTAGAAAGCGCAGCGGGAGTCCGCAAAAAGGACAATCCCTGGGCAAACGGTTGTGGCGACCCTTGTTTAAGTGACTATTTCTACAGTACACTTAATCACAAGAGGTGTTCATGAAAGTATGGAAAGCCGCAGATGCAAAACGCAGATTCTCGGAACTCATCCACTCTGCCAGCGAGGCACCGCAACTAGTTGAGCTTCGCGGGAAGCCGGTTGGTGTCGTCGTCTCGTATGAGCGCTTCACAAAGGACTCCCACCTGAGCGCAGAGAAGACGGTTGCCGAGTGGCTGAAACAATTGGCCGAGCTTCATGAACACGAGGGTGACCCAGAGCTTGCGGAGCGGAGTGGCCGTCGTGAGCAGTTTGACGGTGACTGGAAGTGACCTATCTGCTTGATACCAACGTGATCAGTGAGATAATGCGAAGAGACCCTAATCCACAGGTTTTTTCATGGTTTACCGAGCTGAACGCAGTTCCTACATCGGTGATCTGCCTGGAGGAACTCGTGTTCGGGCTCCGCCGTCGATCTCTCTACAAAAAAGAGGCCTGGTTGCGGAGGCTACTGACGGACAAGGGTTGCGTCTATCTGGTGAGTGACAGTGCAGCACACTGGAGCGGTCAGCGCCGGGCAGCTGCAGAACTTCAGGGGGTCACAGTGCACCAGGCCGACGCACTCATAGCCGCCTGTGCGTGGGAGCATGGCTTGGTACTTGCCACACGAAATACCAGGGACTTTGAGAGCTTGGGTATAGCGCTCTTTAATCCCTTTGCGTAATCACTCGTAATTTCAAGCCGGGCGGACACGAAGGCAAGCGGCTCCGATTATTAGCTAATTATTGACTCAGATCTCGCCATATGCTAAAATATTAGCTATACTATAGATCATTAGCTAATCCGGAGGCGAGTATGCTTGTCCCTTCCACCGAACTGCAGAATAATTTTGGCAAGTACCTTGAGTTGTGCAGAAAGCAGCAAGTAATCATTACCAAAAACGGTAAGAAACGAGCGCTCCTCATGTACTGGCCCCACGACGTTCAAAATAGCCCAGAAGACGCCCACAATAGTGCGGCGGCAGAGCCTGTTCCCGCCTACTCCACAGAAGATGCCGGTGACCCTGGCGAGCGGGACGACCCAAGCCCAAAGTCAGCCCGCCCGCAGGGCTGGGTAAGCTACCGGGAGTTCCTGGAGCTTACAGGAAACAGCGAGCAGCGCTATGAGCTCATTGACGGCGTCGTGTACATGCTGGCCGCGCCGGTGTTCCGACATCAGGCAGCCCTCGGCCGGCTGTATCTAATCATGGTGGAGTATCTTGGTGAGTCCAGGGACTGCACAGCGGTGCTCGCCCCGTTCGACATTCGACTAACTCGCGAGACACTACGGCAAGAACGAGAGACCGGTGAGGATGACCTGAACATAGTGCAACCGGACCTGGTGGCCGTCTGCGACTACCGCAAGGATCTCAACGCAGAGGACCAGTACTGGGGTGTGCCCGAACTTGCCATTGAAATTCTCTCCCCCTCATCTCGCAGCAAGGACAGCATCAAAAAAGTTGATCTCTACATGGAGAGCGGGATTCGGGAGTGCTGGATCGTTGACCCGCTCAACCGGACGCTAAGCATCCATGTGTTTCGCGACCTCGAGCTGGCAGAGACTCGCATTGCAACAGCAGGACGCCCGGCTGAATCCGACCGCTTCCCGGGTTTGGTGGTAGAAGTAGAGCGTGTCTTTGGGCAGGATGAGCCGGCTCAGGGTTGAACACCACCAGATCTGACGTATACTTTTGAGTATGAGTAGTGTGCAGGATGAGGTGATCAGAGAATGCGCAACAGTCCTCAAAGCATGCCTTCCCCATCTTGAGTTTGCCTGCCTGTATGGATCCTGCGCCCGCGGGGAAATGCTTCCCTTCAGCGATATCGATATTGGGCTGTACCTGCCGGAAGACCCGGACATTCTGAGCCTGGGAGACGTGGCTGGCCGTTTGGAGACTGCTCTGAGACGCCCCGTAGATATCCTCCTGCTGCGGGGACTACCCGAACGCGACCCGGAACTGGCCTTTCGTGTGGCCGATGAGGGGGTTCTCATTACCGAAGACCGGCGCCACCGTTACGCCCAGTTTAAGAAGCAGGCCTTTCTCTACTATCTCGACACCGAGTATCTGCGCAAGCTCACCCGCTCCGCTCTGCACCGCCGTGTCTTGAGCGGCAACATGGGAAGAAGGAACTATGTCTGACAGGATTTCGCGGCTTGAGAAGAACATCATCACACTGGAAGAAATGCGTGGCGATACTTTCGCAACCCGGCAATCACAGTGGGCTTTGCGCTACGGTCTGCTCGAGTCAATTCAAATTGTGATTGATCTCGCCTGTGAGCTTGTATCGCAGAGAAACCTGGGGTCACCCGCTTCCTACCGAGAATGCATACAGATACTTGCGCAGTTCAACCTTGTTGAGGCAGGACTCGCCGCCTCACTTGAGAAAATGGTTGGCCTCCACAATCTGCTGGTTCATGATTATGACGAAATAGACGCGGCCAGGCTCACTCCCCTCCTGCACAAACTAGATGACTTCCGGGCATTTGCCGCAAGCTACCTCAGGATTGTTGGGCAATAAACCTGCCCTCCTTTCATTGACCCGGTGAGGTGAATAGGATATATTCTATTCATGGGAACTGCTGTGACGGTGACGGTACTGGATACATCGGCTTGCGCAGCGCTCATGCGCCACGACCCTGACATTGAGCACTATCTTGCCCAACACGCGCCGGGTGAGTTTGCCCTGGTGCCGCCGGTGGTGGCAGAGATTGAGTATGGCATTCGTCGTTTGGATGAGGGCAGTCACAAACGGCGACTCCTGGAGGTTGAACGTGATCGCCTTTTTGACACTCTCAAGGTGCTGGAATGGGTTCCAGAGGCCTCGACACACTTTGGAGAGCTTAAGGCCGACCTCGAACGAAAAGGCACACCGGTAGATGATATGGATGTCGCCATAGCAGCCATAGCCCTGAGCCACCGCGCAGCGGTGCTCACGGCAAACATAGCCCATTTCTCACGCTTCACCGAACTGGCGGCCCGGCACTGGCGCGACTCGTAGTCTTTGATATGGGGCCCGGAGGGGTGTAAATTGTACTTGACAGGTACAATTTACACCCCTACCATAGATCATGATCTCTCGAACCGTTACTAGCGAACTCATCAAACTCTTTCAGCAGTATCCCGTTATAACAATCACCGGACCTCGCCAGAGC
>JAIVHN010000222.1 GCA_020201015.1 Spirochaeta sp.
TGCGCGATATCGTTCTTTCCTATTGTTGTCAATGTTGCCACCGGGCTAGCCACCGTCGAACCGGAGCTGGAGGACGTCCTGCGGAGTCTGGGCGCCAAACGGCACAACATTTTCCTCAAGGTTGGCTTACCCTCGGCCATGCCCTACTTCTTTGCATCGCTGAAGGTTTCGGTCACTTTGGCGTTTGTCGGGACAATAATCGCCGAGACGGTAGCCTCCAACCGTGGCGTAGGATACCTCATGATTGCCGCCAGCGGCCGTTTCGATGTACCGCTGGTATTTGCTGGCCTTTTTGTGATTGCCGCTATGGGCATAGTTCTCTATGAGGGCTTTGCTTACATGGAGCGCAAGCTTACCGGCTGGGCGTATCGTTAGGGCCGCCCGGTATCGTTAGAGCCGACCGGCAGTTCCACGATCAATTACTGGGCCCTTCATGAAGAGCGTAAGAGTGTGTCACCACAATGTCTGGGTTAAGCGACTCCTTCACTGAGCAAAATTTTTCTACCGAAAGCTCAACGGCCCGCGCCGCTTGTTTGTCCTCAATCTGTCCCTGCATAATGAAATGCAGGTGGATGGAGGTAAAAGGAGCGGGGGTTTTCCCTTCCGCACGCTCGCCAGTGATTTCTACCTGCAGTGTCTGAAGCTCCTGGCGCTTCTTCTTAAGAATAGGAACAAGATCCATACTGGCGCAGCCAGCCATAGCGGCAAGCAGGACCTGCATAGGGCGAAAGCCCTCGCCCGTACCACCAATGCTCTCAGCGCCGTCCATAACTAAAATGTTACCCTCGGCATTGTGCGCCACAAGATGCACCGCATCATTTTTTCGTTCGAGGGTGATTTTCATTTTCATTTCTCCTTCTATCGTTATATTGGAATTATGAACATAAACACAATTGAAGACTGCATTGGCAACACTCCGCTGGTGCGCCTACGCAAACTTTATACCGGGCCCAATTTACTGCTTTGCAAGCTGGAAGGAAACAATCCGGCCGGGTCGGTAAAAGACCGCCCTGCTTATCATATGATCAAAGGGGCCCAGGAGAGCGGCCGCATTAAGCCGGGTGACACGCTCATTGAAGCAACCAGCGGCAATACCGGTATTGCATTGGCTATGGCGGCGGCTGTTCTTGGGTATCATATGATTATAGTAATGCCTGAGCACATGAGCACTGAGCGTCGTGCACCTATGAAGGCTTACGGCGCAGACCTGGTGCTCACGCCCAAAGATGCCAGCATGGAGGGGGCAATAGACACAGCCCGGCGCTTAGAACAGGAGGGACGCGGTGTGATCCTGGATCAGTTCGGCAACCCCGACAACCCACGCTCGCACTACGAAACTACCGGACCCGAAATCTGGGCCGATACCGACGGCAAGGTAACCCACTTCGTTGCGTCAACCGGTACCACCGGCACAATAATGGGCACCGGCAGCTACCTCAAAGAGAAGAACCCAAAGATACAGATTATTGGTGTTACACCGGACGCGGCTGGCGGCATTCCCGGGATCCGGGCCTGGCCAGCGGAATACCAGCCCGCCATCTTTGAACCGGAACGCTTGGATGAAAAACGGGAAATGGATAAGGGCCGCGCTGAGGAGATGACGCGCGCGCTGGCGGCCAGCGAAGGAATTTTTGCAGGTATTTCATCGGGAGGTAATGTTGCAGCCGCGCTGGATGTGGCTCATGACCTTGACCGCGCCGGAGTTACCGACGCGGTCATTGTCGCAATCATATGTGACCGAGGGGACCGCTATCTATCCACCGGTGTATTCGACTAAGGGCGCTGGCATACTTGACCGGTGCCCGGGGTTTTTAGCGCTTAGAACTCTTCAAAATCAGCATCGCTCTCATCCTTGGCTGTTCTAACTTCGTCCAAGTTGAGGTCAATTCCTTGTGAGCGGGCACCTCCAGATTTCACCGGTTGATCGGCCAAGGTAATTCCGGTCTCTTGACGGGCCGACGGCTGCCGGGTCGAGGGTTTTGCCGCGTGCCCGGTGGCCCCACCACCTCCGCTGGCGTGTCCGCCAGCATGTCCGCGAGCGGCTGGGCCTATAGCCTTGCGACCGCCGCCGCTGCCCGCTGAGGCTAGCACCGCCCCGCTGGAACTCCCATGGCCACCGTCATCGTTCAGCTTGAAGAAGGTCATGGTGGTTTTGAGCTGCTCGGCCTGGCTGGATAACTCTTCAGACATAGACGCCATTTCTTCGGAAGAAGATGCGTTTTGTTGAATAACCTGGTCAAGCTGTGCAATTGCTTTGTTTATTTGATCTGCACCGCTGTCCTGTTCAGCACTTGAAGAGCGAATTTCCTGCACGAGTTCGGCGGTTTTGCGAATTTCCGGAACAATCCCGGCAATCATCTCACCGGCACCCTCGGCAACCGAGACACTAGAAGCCGAAAGCTCACTTATCTCTGCCGCAGCCGTTTGACTGCGTTCGGCAAGCTTTCTCACCTCCGAGGCAACAACCGCAAAGCCTTTGCCATGCTCGCCAGCCCGGGCCGCCTCAATGGCCGCGTTGAGCGCAAGGAGGTTCGTATTCCGCGCGATCTCTTCAATAATGGTAATTTTCTCGGCTATTTGACGCATTGCGGTAACAGTCTCGGAGACCGCGTTACCGCCTTTCTCGGCGTTCTCATACGAGGTGCGTGCAATTTGGTCCGTCTGGGTTGCGTTGTCTGCATTCTGTTTGATGTTGGAGCTCATCTGCTCCATGGAGGAAGATACCTCCTCGGCCGAGGCCGCCTGCTCGGTAGCACCCTGTGAAAGCTGCTGCGCATTTGAACTCATTTCCTGGCTACCGGCCGAGACGTTGTCAGTAGCCGCCTGTACATTTCGCACAACCTCTACCAATTTATCTCGCATAACGCCCAAAGCATTTGCAAGGATTCCAATTTCATCTTTCTGGTTCACCGGGATAGTTGCTGTCATATCTCCTTCGGAGAGCCGTTGGGCAAAGGTCACTCCGGCGGCAAGCGGTTTGGTAATCATCCGCGTGAGAAGCAGGCCAAGGAGCAGAGCCACTA
Organism: Spirochaeta sp.; assembly: GCA_020201015.1. Taxonomy (GTDB): domain Bacteria; phylum Spirochaetota; class Spirochaetia; order DSM-27196; family SLAA01; genus SLAA01. The sequence continues at coordinate 3,024 of JAIVHN010000222.1, forward strand.
CAATGGCCACAATAGAAACCCCAATGATGAGGCGTTCAAGAAAGGCCGCCTCCTCAATGTCTTCCTCCATCTCAGAGAGGGTGTTGCCTATGTTGTTCTCGGTAAGTTCAACAAAGGTTGCGCCCATAGTATTTGAGATCGGCACCATAGCAGCAACCGCGGACTCGTACTCCTCATACAGCGCTTCAAGCTGGGCAGGGTCATCCTCCCGGATCATTTCGTTAATGACACGGTCTATTGGTTCGTAAACTTCCCGCCAGTTTTCGTACTCCGCCTGCAGCCGCTCAACAATCTGCCGCCCCCGATCGGTCTTACGCGGCAAGGCCGCAAACTCCTCAAGTTCGCCTTGAATATTACTGAAACTTGCTTCACGGTCTTGCAGAATCCGGCGGTAGGTCTGCTCCGCGTCATCATGACCACGTACCTGAAACACCTCCAGTGTTTGTGCCCGAATCACCATGCGCTCGTAGTTCATGTCGCCTAAAAGGATAAGGCCTGGAATTCGGTTATATCCGAAATCGTCAAGATCGGCCGTGAGATCATCAATACCGTAAAAGCCCACCACGCCGACAAGCAGCGCCAACAGCGCAACAACGACAAATCCGCCGACTAACTTCACTCCAATGCGAATGTTCTTCATGTAAGCCCCCCGAAGCCACACCCAGCAGCACGAAGCTAAAGCTCCGGCAAAGATGGGCGTTTTTTACTGCTTGACTAGCTGTATAGGACAATTTGTACACCTGTTTGACAGCAAGAGTAAACAGGAGCGCTGGTCAATATGCGGCTGTGAACGCACATGAGCTACAAGATGTCAGCCTTAGGCCCGTTTGAAACCCTTAGACCCGTTTGACCCGGACGACCCAGTGATTAGGTTCAGCCTTTGCTACATCCAGCACTTCGTGTCCCTCCAGGTCTAGTGATCGGGGCACATTTGAGGCGGACTCACTGTTGCCAAGATGAATTTCAAGCAGCTGGCCCACGTCCAGCCCTTCCAACGCGAGTTTGCTTTTTACAAAAGTGTAGGGGCAAACCTCACTCATCAGTTCAAGTGTTTTGTCGACCTTTAACTGTTCCATTCTTTGCTCCTTCAATGTAGATGTGGCCGGGCGCTGCCGGGGCGACTCTACGGAGTCGACCCAACCGCTATAGGAGCATCCGCGTTATTTCCCCACTCCGCCCATGACCCGTCATACAGCCGCACGTCTTCCTCTCCCAAAATACGAAGGGCAACGTAGGTATGTGCGCCCCGGATACCGGTTTGGCAGAGCGTTACTCGTGGCCCGTTGCGCCCATCTAGCGTCTGCTCATACACCTCGCTAAGTTCTGCTACGCTAAGAAAGGACCTGCCGTTATCACCGCGATTCCGGACCCAGTCGATGTTCGTGGCGTTAGGAATATGCCCTCCGCGGGCGGCCCGTACATCGGCTCCACTAAACTCATCCGGTGAGCGGGCATCCAGCACCGTGAAATCCTGGTTCCCGTGGTTTTCAAGTACAAAAGCCTCGTCGGCAATGAGGTGCTCACGAACTCGTGGCTCAAACTCACCCCGTGCAGGTGCTGCAATTTCGGTGCTTAGCTCATACCCGGCGGAGTTCCACGCGGGAAGCCCGCCATCAAGCAGATGCACCTGCTCATGTCCAAGATACTCAAGGGCCCAGAATAGCCTGCTTGCCCACAGCCCATTGCCGGAGTCGTACACCACAATTGGCGTATTATGGCGGACACCGGCTTCCTCAAGGTCCATAGCCACAAACTCGGGATCGGGCAGCATACCGCCTACACCGTCGACATTTGTAACGGTAACCTCACGAGCAACCCAGGCAGCCCCAGAAATGTGACCTTGACGAAAGTCGTCCATACTCCGGGCATAATCAAGCACCACTACCTCATGTCATCGGGCGCTGTACGGTTCATTGGTTCAAGGTCGGCCTGCGTCGATGCGCCGCCTTCCGCTGAGCACGCGCCCAACACCACGAGCAAGAGTCCCACGCCTAAAAGAACGCGTACGTGAACATTTCCTTTCTTCATTGTATTCCTCCCGGCACTTTACGTGCCAATTCAACTCGCTGCATACTCCGTTGTTCCGAACGATAAATAATTCCGGTCATCACCCAGCACCCAAGCATGATGAAGGCTGTGCTCACCAAGGCCGTTATCCCGAAGGTAGATGCACCGGTAATGCTGTGGCCAATGTTGCACCCGCCAGCAATTGAGGCACCGGCTCCCATAGTCAAACCCCCGCCAGCCTGGCGCATAAATCGCCCCGGATCAGGCAAACGCAGCACCGCCTCGCCAGCGGCTTTGGCTGCGAGAAAGGCGCCAATTGGGACACCGACTACCATGTAGGAGACAACACTTATGCCGGAGCTATCTCCAGTTACAACAAAGCGGGTAAGCGCCACTGTTGGCTGGGTAAAGGACAGACCAAAGTTACGCCCCACCATTGCTGAAAGCACCCAGGCAACAAGCGCAAGGCTGCCAACGACTATCCCGGTACGACGCCACCCCCACCCAATCAGGTACTTCTGTTGTGGGGCCCGGACAAGCCATACAAGCGCAGGCACTCCAACTGCCCCAATGAATAACCAGCGCCCCAGAGTCGTCTCAATTCCAAAAAGGCTGAAAAGCGTAGCCTCACCTCCGGCAAAGTGTAGCACCGGAGCACGCAAGGCTTGCTGCAACGGCAAGCCAGCACCTCCGTCGAGCACCGCCGTGCCAATGACAAACCCAATCAAGGCGGCCATAGAGCCAAGCATCCCCCGACCACAGCGGTAGTAGGTGCCGCTGGCGCAGCCGCCCGCCATAACCATGCCCATGCCAAAAGCAAAGCCCCCCACAATTGCCGCTGGCCAGAAAAAGGGCGCTACCAAGGGTGACACAGTTCCAATATCCGTCAACAAACGAACGCCAATTATATTGATGAGCAATACCACCAGCCAGGCGCGCACCAGACTCTTGTCTTTTTCAAGGTAGAAGCTGCGAAAGGCCGAGTTCATGCAGTAGCCACCACGTTGCAGCGAGTATCCAAGGAGTAGTCCCAAAGCAATGCCAGCAGGTATAATCATGTTTGCCTCCAGTTCTCTACGAGCCTAAAAGTTCTACCGCCTAAAAGCAGGCGAAATTGCCCTCGCTCTGCACGACCGAAGTGACAAGCATACGGGCTCCGTCAAGCTGCTCCCCACCGTTTCCAGCAGCCGCCAGCGTGCCCGGGTCTCTCCCAAGTTGCCGGACAGAACCACGCACTGGGTCAATGACTGCTAAGCGTCCGTCCGCGCCAACCGCCCAGATGGTGCCAACTCCCGAGTCCAGCAGTTTTTCGGCAGAAAAGGGCAGCTCAAGCTCGCCCTGGTGCTCGCCGGTGCGGGAATCAAAGAACAGCACTGCATTCCGTGATTCCAACAAGAAGGCTGAATTGTCCGGGCCTGAAGGCTCACCCCCGGCGGTTACAAATACCGGTCCAGCAGTTACAACGGCGTCAATTCGAGACATAGAGCCGCTACGCTCATCAACGAGTAGCGGAACGCCCGACCGTGACTCCGACCGTGGCAACATGCCCACCGCAGGACTTAGGTCGGCCTCCAGAGCCCAGATATGGGTGTAATCAGGGTTGAACCCTAGTACCGCTGGCGACACCGGCAAGGTCTCAATGACCTCACCATTAGCTGCAAAAATTGTGGCCAAGCCAGCTGGCGTTGCTCTATAGAGCCGAGTTGCGCGCCGGTTTCTATACACAGGGCCATATGATCCGGGCAGCTCAAATTCAAAACTCAGGTCAAGGCTCCGCATTGAATGATTAAAAACCGAGATCACCGGTACATCGTCATAACTCACAAACAAGCTGTCGCCGTTCTCGGAGAAAAGCAGATGATCGGGGACTCGGCCTGGAAAAGACACGACCTCTTGGAGCTCATACTCGGTGGTGCTGTAAATCCACACTTCCTCTCGATCTACAAAACTCACAAAAACCGAAACTCCACCGGGTGTCGGCGTGATCTGAGACGCCTCATGCTCAAGCGCAATACTCCCGAGAAGCTCACCGTCAAAGGGAGACAAAACCGCTATTTCGCGTCCATCGGAACTTAGTGCAAGCACACCACCTTCAACGGAGGTCGCACTGTTTTTTAGCAGTCCGGCATGTGCCCCGCTTGCGATAGCGAAGATCAGAATCCCAAGAGCGCCCGCCATAATAGCCCACACTATAATCTGGTCGCGGCTAAACCTGTGTAGGTCAAAACCTGCCAGCCTCAAGACGCTCATGCTGCCTCCTTGTCTGCGCTTTGCGGCGTAACCACCAATGCAGTCCGCAGTTAATCACTACTACGGCTATAGTTAATATAGTTACAATAAATGGTCAAGTGCTGGGCGGCAATTCATGAGTTTTTTTGTTCTTTTTTCGCTGAGCTGCACTGCAGAGCTTGGCCTCGCATTGCAGTCGGCCGATACACCTACCAGGGATTAAACTGTGCGAGGAATGCAATTATCAGTCGATATCGACACACCGGAACTCTTATGCGCGGGGTAGCTGTATTGAGCGTAATTTCGCTGGTCGTGGGGCTCTCAGTCACAGCCGCCTGGTTCAACGCGGAGGATGCCGCCCTTGTCATGGACCATAGCCACATCCAGTACTCGCGAGTTGGTGCCTACGCGTTTCCTGTAAGCGGTGACCCGACTGTCCTAAGCTGGACCGGTCAGCACTGGGACGGCTCCCACGCAGTGGATCTATTTGCTCGACGCGAGCTATCTATAGACTCACCAGATTTCCAGGCCTTCAAACAACGCCATATTGTAGCCGTTACAAGCGGCACAGCCCGGCGTGTGGACAACGAACGCGGGGGAATAGCAGTCCTGCTGCATGGAGATGACGAGAGGGTATACTACTTCGCGCATCTGCAGTCCTCGTCAATTCGAACCAAATCAGCAGAGGACGCAGGATCGGAGGATTGGGCAGGGGCGGTGGCGGAACGAGTAGAGGTTGGCCAAAGCCTTGGTGTAATCGGTAATACCGGACGCTGGACGCAGTACATTGAACCCCACTTGCACTTCTCAGTTGCGTCACGTGAGGCGCCCTCACCTGGCTTCGCACCCGACATAAACGCTGCTGACTGGCTCAAGCAGCACTTTGGACTGAACCCCGACCCGTGGCCGGAACCCAGCTACAGGCCCGCAAGCCCGTCGGGTCCCCCCTTAACTGGCCCCTTTGAGATTAGCCGCAGTTTTTCCGCGTACATGGAAAGCCCAACAGCGAACCCAGATATGGCCTCGGTAGACCTCGTGCCAAGGCCGGTTGCGGCCCACGGCACGGAGGCTCCCCCTGCGACGGTGTTTTCTCCCTTACTTGGCGAGGTACGGTTACATCGCACCACTCGCTTGGGGTTGCGAGTACAGGTTACAAACAGGCATACAGACGAGACTATAGTTTTGTCGGGGCTTGACAGATTGAGTGTGCAAACAGGCGACATTGTTGAACGGGAAACGCCACTTGGTACGACACAGGGCAAGCTCAACATCATGCATTTTCATAAGGGTAAGCTTAGCGATCCTGTAGCATTCTTTTAAGTTCTACAAGCTCATGTACCACTCGGGATCTTGTTACTCGTGTCGGGATCTTGTTACTCGTGGCCTGGGCATGGCAGTATGCACGCATGATAAACACTCCGTATGTATTGTTTCTGGGAGACGCTCCCGATCCACTTTCCGCCAAGCTGGCTCAAGGAATCAAGGACTGGCGTCCCGAGGCTTCAATAGGACAGATCCGGTTAAAGGACTGTCACGCCGACATGGGATTGCCGGATATGACTCCACGCGCAGCTGCCGACGCTGGTGCCCAAACATTGGTGATAGGTGTGGCTAATCGCGGTGGCGTCATATCCAAAACATGGATGGATACCTTAGTCGAGGCTCTTGAAGCTGGGCTAGATATTGCTTCGGGCCTGCACAACCTACTCAGGAACGAAGAACGCCTGGTACAAGCGGCGCGCGCCAACGGGCGCGAACTGCACGACGTGCGGCTGCCGACAGGTACGTATCCAATTGCCGACGGTAAGCCCCGTTCGGGCTTGCGATGTCTTGCGGTCGGCAGCGACTGCTCGGTGGGTAAGATGTACACCATGCTGGCATTAGAAAAAGAAATGCGTAAGCGCCAGCTCAAAGCGAGCTTTCGGGCAACGGGACAAACCGGCATTCTTATCACCGGCAAGGGTGTTCCCCTCGACGCGGTAGTTGCTGACTTCATGGCAGGCGCCGTTGAGCAGCTTACACCAAATAACGATCCGGATCACTGGGACCTTATTGAAGGCCAGGGGAGTCTTTTTCATATCTCTTACTCCGGTGTTTCTTTGGCGCTTATTCACGGTGGGGCGCCGGATGCACTGGTAGTCTGTCACGAGCCGACACGCAAGCATATGCGGGGACTCCCGGAGTATCCTTTACCACAACTGGAAGATGTCCGTGACAGCGCTCTCAGTATGGCCCGAGTGGTCAACCCTCACTGCCAAGTCATTGGTATTTCGGTGAACACCGCTGGCATGAGCGAGGAAGAATCGGGGGCATATCTGGTCGAGGTTGAACAACGAATGCAGCTACCCTGTATTGATCCATTCAGATACGGTGCGGGAAGATTAGTTGATGCCCTGCAAGATTGCCAAGCTCGGCGCGTATGACAGTCCAGGTTAAACAAGAGAGCTTTCCACTGGCGCAAGTCTTTACCATTTCACGCGGCTCACGCACCGAAACGAGGGTGCTGACAGCGGAGATCAGCGCGGAGGGGTTCACCGGACGTGGCGAGTGTGTACCCTATCCACGTTACGGCGAGTCCGTTGAGTCGGTGACCCGGCAAATAGAGCGGATGGCAGCCGAGTTAACCCATCCGGACCCAGCTATAAACCGCGCAGCGCTGGCGGAACGAATGCCCGCCGGGGCGGCTCGCAACGCGCTTGACTGTGCGCTGTGGGATCTGGAAGCCAAGCGCTCCAATCGAGCCGTATGGGAGATTGCCGGGTTGAACCGACCCAAGCCGGTGGTCACTGCATACACTATTTCGCTCGACGAGCCACACAAAATGCGCAGTGAGGCCGCTAAGCACGCACACCGTCCACTTCTGAAGATCAAGCTTGGAGGCTGGAACGATGTTGAACGTCTTGAGGCCGTGCGCGCGGGTGCGACGACTTCCGATATTATTGTAGATGCTAATGAAGGTTGGACTGCTGCAGTATACCGTGAGCTCTGCCCAACCTTGCAGAGACTGGGGGTGAAAATGGTTGAACAACCGCTGCCAGCCGACCATGATCAATACCTTAACGAGCTACCGCGCCCTGTGCCTATCTGTGCCGATGAGAGCTGTCATACGCGAGCCGGGCTATCGGAGCTCATTGGCCGATATGACTACATCAATATCAAACTAGACAAAACAGGTGGCCTAACAGAAGCCTTGGCTTTGCGGAATGAAGCACAACAAGCCGGATTCCGGATTATGGTTGGGAGCATGGTTGGCTCTTCTCTGGGCATGGCGCCAGCGGTCATTGCCGCTCAGGATGCCGTTTTTGTTGACTTGGACGGTCCGCTGTGGCTAGCGGAGGATCGCCCGCATGGGCTGAGGTACGATACGGCGGGAGTTCACCCGCCTACGGCCGAACTATGGGGATAGAGGGGAGTATATGAGTCGAACGATATACGTAAATGGCGAGTACCTTCCGGAGGAAGAGGCAAAAATTTCGGTCTTTGATCGTGGTTTTCTTTTTGCAGACGGAGTGTATGAGGTAACTGCGATATTAGACGGTAAACTTGTAGACAAGCAGGGGCACCTCTCGCGCCTACGGCGTTCGCTGTCGGAACTAGACCTGCCCTCACCGGCAAGCGACAAAGAGATTGAGGCAATACAACGTGAGCTCATCCGACGCAACAAGGTCACTGAAGGGCTGGTATATCTGCAAGTTACCCGGGGTTCAGCCGAGCGTTCCTTCTATTTCCCGGACCCAGAAACGACACCCCCATCCCTTGTGCTCTTTACTCAGGCCTTGCCTGTCATCAACAACCCACAAGCCGAACACGGGATCAAGGTGATTACGGTGGAGGATTTACGCTGGACGCGTCGCGACATTAAAACAGTGCAGCTTTTGCCCTCTTCCATGTGTAAGATGGCCGCCCGCGCACAGGGTAAGGACGACGCATGGATGGTGCAGGACGGGTATGTAACCGAAGGAACATCCAACAATGCATTTCTTGTCAAAAAAAACCATATATTCACTCGTCGGCTCTCTAGCGACATCCTCCCCGGCATA
>JAIVHN010000223.1:0-7623 GCA_020201015.1 Spirochaeta sp.
AGATCCTTGAATTTCGGTCATGCTTTGCTTCAAAAGCTGCTGGTTGCGCTCGTTAGACTGGAGGACAGTGTCTCTTAGTTTACTCAGACTGTCGCGGAGTGCAGGAATATCCTCTTCCGCCTCACCCGCGGAGCTGGGGACCACAAGCGCGGAATACAGCTGCTCAAGTGGATCAATGACCTTCTGGAATGCGTAAATCTCACCGACAATAGCGCTTTCCATCTCTACTTGACGTTCAAGCAGCCGCCCGTCGCCACGCTCTATTGAGTTCTTCTCTTCATCAAGCAGGCTCAGGTAGTCATAAAAGCGATTCCGTTGCGCAAGAAAGTGTTCACGAAGTTTACGCAGCACAGCGCTCCGGTGATCCAGTTCATCTTGATCTAGAGCTCCATAGGCTGCATGCTCGGCTGTCTGTTTCATGGGTGTCCTCCCAATTTATCCCGCGAAGTTGATTCCTGCGGAGCCGGAGGAGGCGCCACCCTGACCCGCGCCGGACACACCGGCCACCTGATGCCAGGCGCTGCGAAGTTCATACAACATGGGACGAAGTGTCTTAAGCGGCGCAGCCTCTTTCTTCATATTGGCGTCTCGTAAGACCCCGTTAAAGTAAAGATAGAGGCTGAAAAGGCTCTGTGCTATCTGCCCGCCTTGATCAAAGTCCAGCGATGCCATGAGTTCAGTAACGATCTCCTGAGTCTTTACAATAGAGTTATTTACCAGGTCCAAGCGTCGCGCATTCTCAAGTTCAGAGACAGCTGCATCAATTTGTCGCAGCGCCTCGTCGTAAAGCATAACGATGATCTGTCCTTGCCCGGCAGTCTTAACCCGAGTTTCGCGGTATGCGTTGACTGGATTCGCCCTATAACTCATCTACATTCCTCCCGTCTGATACTGTAAGTATCGACCACAGAACCACGGAAATTTACGCCAAATTTAGAAAAAAAACGGCAATGTTCGGTCTATTCACCTGTGCGTTTCCCTATTGTAACGCGCATAGGCACGGTACTCAAGCATTGGTGGATATCTAACGCGCTCGCTCGATTAAGGTGCTTACCGGCACAACGCTGTAACCTCGATACATGAGGCTATTGAGCAGCACATCCAGCCTGTTGAAAAGATAGTCGTCTCGTCCGCCGTCAGGCATACCGTCGCCCGGTTTTCCCACACTCAGGGCAACAACCGATCCCGGTAGCACCGCCTCAACCACGCGATCAAGCAGTTCGGACGATGGTTGATACAGCCGCGATATTCCCGCCGGACTTCGTTTAGGAACCCAGTCGAGGCTGTCGACATCGCGTCCAACATAGGTGTAGTTGAGCACTTTTCCCGCCTCTACAATTTCCCTATTCACAAGGTAGTAGGGCGCATGCCAAAGAAGAGACAATTCATGCCCCGTGGCGGCAAAATACTCGTCCTCGTTGGCCGCTAAACCTCGTTTAATGAAGTCACGGTCAACCCCGAACCGAGCATCGGAGAAATCTATGTGATAGTGAAACATAGACCCGACTTCATGCCCGGCCTCGGCAATTTCACGAACTGCATCAGGATAGCGCCGAATAAACTCTCCGTTTACAAAAAATGTTGCTCGAATATCGTAGGTCTGCAGAGTACGCAGGATATGTGGCAACCCGCGCGCGCTGTCGGTGGCGTTAAACACCAAAGATATCTCCCGCGCGCGCAATCTCGAACCATGCCGAAAATGGTCAAAGTCAATGCGATCATCCTCTGCCGGGAATTCAACGTAACGCCTCTCAGGCGTCGGAATTAACCTCGATGTACCAAATCCGGCTATATCGCGAACCATGACGGTGTTCTCGTGCGGACCGCCTGCTTGGGATTGAAGATAGACCCGGAACTCGCCGGAAGACACATGTGCTTCACGCATCGACTCGGAATCGCCTTCGCCAAGCGTGTCGCGAGTGAAATCGTAGCTTTGCACCATATCGCCCGAACGCAGCACTACACCTGAGGGCGGCTCCTCCGGGGTGTCACTGTCCGGTACCGCTTCACTGGGAGCAAACCCATACTGCTCAACCTGAGAGAAGCCAAGGAAGGTCCGTGCAGACTCTTCAAGTAGACGTGTCTCGATGTAGTAACGCCCTCCAATAATCAACTCATCTTCGGTGCGAAACCTCACATGCAAGGGATCAGGATGGCGGAATTCGTCGATATCAGACCATTGCTCATAATCCTTGACTTGAACATGATCTTCGTAGAGAAGTGCAATCCGCCTTCCGCTCGGCGAGGGGGAGATATCTCTGATTCCGTTCTCAGGCATGGGGCGAAAAACCGCCCCGGATATAGATGTTCGAAGGTTCAGCCTATACACTACCGTGTCGCTGTTGAGCTGCACCAGGATCGTCACTATTTCATTCTGACCCCATACTACGCGAGAAATATCGGCTCCACGAGGAATGAGCAGATACGGCAGTGTGGCCGGTTGGGCCATGTGATCGCCCATTCCCAGCCTAATGAGGGTTAGGTTTCGCCCGTCTTGCTCGAATAAAAGAGAGGTTGAACTTGGCGAGACCCAGAATCGATCAAAGGCTGCATCAAATGACGCCGGAAGCCGCCCAGCAATTCGCCCAGGGTCCAGTGCAGGACGGTAGAGGCCCCGAAGAAAGAACTCAACGTCGTACAGTTCATAGATAATCGAGCCTCGAATGTAATACAAACGTCCGTCAGGACTCCAGGACATGCTGCGCATGCTGCCAGGTCCAAGATATCTCAGCTCTTCGTCAGGAAGACGGTTTGACAGGTGTTGTTCAATAGCGAAATAGTAGATTTCACCGTGTTTCTCGTAGACAAAAAAGTCCGAACGTGGCGACCATGCAACTGGGGCCGCGTCTAAACGCCGGTCTATTCCGCTCGCAATTTCGGTGACCCTCTCATTCACCATGTCATAGAGGTGAAGATCGGCGTACGCGTCCCGCGCCTCGGCGTAATATAGAAGAAAGCGTCCATCGGGAGATGCAGAGATTGGGGCCTGTTTTCCGGGTGTTAGGCGTCCGTTGTCTTCCAAAAAACTTGGAAACCGCTCAACCGGTCGAAACTGAGTCTCGTCAAAGCGGCTGCGAAAAACGCCGAAGCGGTTCTGGATTTGCAACTCATCCGCCTCGGAGAGATAATCAAGACTTTCCGGGAAAAAACTCAAGTGTCGAATATCACGAGGGCCCTCGGAACTTGGCAAAACCGCGCCAAACAACGCGCTATAACTTCCGTAGTGCGGAGCCGCAACCTCACCCTGGAAAAGCAGCCTGTTGTCTGAGGAGAGATCAAGCCCGGAGAAGACTATCTCCCCAGAAACTAAGGACACGACTCCAAGGAGAAGAAACGCACCCACCGTGAGCATTTTATGTCGTCTTTGCATAGTTTTATCCGTTTTACTTTTCGGCAGCTGAGCCCTCACAGTTGAGTGAAGACAATTGTTCCCACCTCACGCTTATAACAGCTCGGCGGCCAGTTCGGCAAGCTTACTTCGTTCCGACCGCTGTAGAGTTACATGTCCAAACAACTCCTCGCCCTTAAAGGCCTCCACCAAATACGACAGGCCGTTAGAGTTGGCATCCAGATACGGACTGTCAATTTGATACGGATCCCCGGTAAGCACAACCTTCGAACCCTCACCGGCCCGACTGACAATTGTTTTAATCTCGTGTGGTGAGAGATTCTGGGCTTCATCAATAATGATAAACTGGTTGGGCAGAGACCTACCACGGATGTACGAAATCGCCTCAAGTTCAATCACCTTATTGTTCATCAGCTGCTCAGCGTTTTTTATGTTCTGCTTCTTGTAGGCAGCTAATACAAACTCAAGGTTATCAAAAAGCGGTTGCATCCAGTGAGAAAGTTTCTCGTTCTTGGCACCAGGTAAGTACCCAATGTCCTTCCCCAAAGGCACAACCGGGCGACTCACTAAAACCTTCGTGTACTGACGGTCTTCAAGAGTTAGCTTTAGCCCGGCTGCAATTGCAAGCAGGGTTTTCCCGGTCCCGGCCTTACCAACCATTGAGACCAGGTGCACCGAGTCGTCCAGCAGCAGGTCAAACGCCATGCGCTGCTCATCGTTGAGGGGCCGCACACCGGCCACCGAGGGCATTTTGTGATCAAGGTAGCACAACTCGTTGGAAATATGATCGTAGCGGGCAATCACACTCTCCTCAATACCCTTTGCCCGAAGTACCACAAAATGATTGGGAGGATATTTCTCGGCCCAAGCCACGGTTCCCTTCTCTTCAAGCTCGGCTATGAGGTCGGCGTTCGTAGCTACATGCGTAAACCCACTGTAAAGCCGTTCAATATTAACCTTTTGCTTCTCGTAATCCACCGCCTTTATCCCAAGCGCAGTGGCCTTTACGCGGGCGTTTATATCTTTAGATACGAAAAAAACGGTCCCGCCTTGCCGTTGTATCTCGTAGGCGGTGAGAATAATCTTGTTGTCAAGTTTGTCCCGCAGAACATCGGACGGGATATCCTTGCTATGCGTCAGGGCAACCCTCAGAATTGAGCCGTTTTCTATCTTTACACCGGTAGACAGGTCTCCGCTCTTTCCAGCCTTATCAAGGAAACGGATTGCGTGCCGCGCATTCCGACCACGCTCGTCGCTGTAGGTCTTTAAGTGATCAAGCTCCTCCAGGACCCACAGTGGCACGACAACTTCTTCATCGCGAAAACTGAGGATGGCATCCGGCCTGTGAATAAGGACATTGGTGTCAATGACAAAGGTCTTAACGTCGCGCCGCATAACTCCTCCGTGTGAGTTCAATATAGTACCCGAATGAGTTGCATTGCAACTTGATCGGGCTTCTGTCTATTATGATATTTGGGAGCATAGCCCTTGGGAGTGACTTCATGTCGATATCGACTCACATACCGGAACATATACAGGAACTGGCGCAGCAGTATGCGGACGACACCGTAGCAATACGCAGGCATCTCCATCAGTATCCCGAACTATCGTTAGAGGAGCATGAGACCGCAAAGTTTATTTGCGGGCGCCTCGACGATTATGACATTCACTATAGAAGTGCAGTTGCAGGCAACGGAGTTATTGCTGAGATCCAGGGCCAAGCGGAAACAGCTGCTGGCAGCGGGAGAGTAACCGCCCTGCGAGCCGACATAGACGCTCTCCCTATCCAAGAGCCCGCAGGGCTGGAATTTTGCTCACAACGGCCCGGAGTAATGCATGCCTGTGGTCACGATATTCACAGCGCAGCGCTCCTTGGCGCTGGTCGCATTCTTCAGACGCTACGAAAACAGTTTAGCGGAACGGTCCGGCTCCTCTTTCAGCCCTCCGAGGAACGCATTCCAGGCGGCGCCCTCGGCATGATACAAGCCGGAGCCCTGAGCAGCCCTCCGGTCGGCAGCGTGATTGGTCAGCACGTAAACCCCGACCTCCCGGTCGGTAAGGTAGCGTTCCATTCCGGCTTTTTCATGGCCTCGGTGGACGATATTTTCATAACGGTACGTGGCCGCGGCGGACATGCAGCCAAACCACATCAAAATATCGACCCAGTAATCATAACCGCCCAGCTCCTCAGCGGATTACAGCACGTTGTTTCGCGGTCGGCAGACCCGCTGACACCAAGTGTGTTATCATTTGGTCGCGTAATTGCAGACGGTGCTCACAACGTCATTCCCAACGAGGTGCAGATCGAGGGCACTTTCCGTACCACCGACGATATCTGGCGCTACGAAGCCCATGAGCAGATCCGCCGCATTTCTGGTGCAATCGCAGGATCAATGGGTGGTTCGGTAGATGTCGATATTCGGGTCGGCTATCCCACTGTGATAAACGAGCCGTCCCTAACGGAACGACTGCGCAGCTCTGCCATTGAATACTTGGGCCACGACGGGGTTGTAGATGTTCCCCCTGCAATGTGGGCCGAAGATTTTGCATACTACGGACGAGAGGCCGCGGCATGTTTCTATAACTTGGGCGTCGGCACACCGGGCAAAGACAATGCGCCGGTACACAGCCCCTCATTCCGGGCCGAGGAGAGCTGCATCGCCCCGGCGGCTGGCCTCCTCTCTTATCTTGCACTGACGGAGCTTTCATGACTCAAGCCATACAAACAGGAGCTCTCATCGTCCAAGGCGACGGAACGATACTGCTAGATCTGCATGATCCAGGCGCCGATGAGGCACGCGACGCAATTGCCCCTTTTGCGGAACTGGAAAAATCGCCGGAACACATGCACACCTACCGTCTTACACCGCTCTCGCTCTGGAATGCCGCAGGGGCGGGTTTAGATGCCGAGGAAGTGCTAACACGCCTTCACCGCCACGCACGGTACGCCCCGGCCGAGCATATTTCGGTAATGGTGAGGGACACCGTTTCGCGTTTCGGCAAGTTAGTGCTGGAGGCCTCGGATGATCCCTACACACTTACGCTGCTCATCTTTGATGAGGACATCGCGGCCGAGATCAGAGGGAGAAAGAAGTTGCATACTCTCCTCCATCCAGTTGTTGACAACGGGTCCGGGATAGCAGAGCGCCCAGTGCAGCGGCTTTGGCACGGTTGTGTTGCCCTGTGGAGCGGGCAAAACCGTTGTTGGCATGCAAGCAATGTCGGCGCTTGCCACAAATACCCTCGTCTTGACTACAAATGTGGCTGCGGTGCACCAGTGGATAGACGAACTGCTCGACAAAACCGAACTTGCTCCCGAAGACATTGGAGAGTACACCGGCGACACAAAAAACATTAGGCCGGTAACCATAGCCACCTATCAGGTGCTCATCTGGCGCAAGGATAAGGAATCTGAGTTTCCTCACTTTGACATCTTTCGGAAACGCAAATGGGGGCTCATCATTTACGACGAAGTGCACCTTCTGCCAGCCCCGGTTTTTCGTGTAACGGCAGAACTACAGGCGGTACGCCGCCTCGGACTCACCGCAACGCTGGTGCGCGAGGATGGACGTGAGGCCGATGTGTTCTCACTTGTCGGCCCAAAACGTTACGATGTCCCCTGGAAAGAGCTGGAAACCCGCGGCTGGATTGCAGAGGCGCATTGCCACGAGATTCGCATTGATCTACCCAAGCAGCATCGCAGCGGTTATGCGGCTTCCGACAAACGAGGGAAGTTTCGCATTGCCAGCATCAACCCTGCTAAGATTCCCGCCGCTCGAAGCATTATTGAGAATCACCCCGACGACCATATTCTGGTTATTGGACAGTACCTTGAACAGCTGGATGAAATCGCGGCCGAGCTCGATGCACCGCTCATTACTGGGCGAACGCCAAACAAGGAGCGGGAACGCATTTACCGTGAGTTTCGCGAAGGCAAGGCACGAGTTATTGTTGTGTCTAAAGTAGCAAACTTCGCCATTGACCTTCCGGACGCCTCGGTAGCAGTGCAGATCTCCGGCAGCTTTGGATCACGACAGGAAGAGGCGCAGCGACTGGGGCGTATTCTTCGACCCAAGAAACGCAACTCTCATTTCTACACTATTGTGAGCCGCTACACGGTGGAAGAAGAGTTTGCGGTGAATCGTCAGCGTTTTCTTACTGAGCAGGGCTACAAGTACCACATTGATCATTGGGATCTTGGAGCTGTTCAGTGAACCGCACACTCAAATCGCAACCCACATACACCGGCCATGAGCACTGGCGGGCTTCGCTTC
>JAIVHN010000223.1:7637-11692 GCA_020201015.1 Spirochaeta sp.
CCTCGCTGCTGCGCCTATCAGACGATGTGTTCTTCGACTACATCCGCACGTATCTCGGACCTATAAAAACGCCGTATAACAAACAGTCGCTGCTGGATAACCTCGAAAACTTTCTCAAGCGGTCCGATATTCGCCAACGCATGCTTGTTGCATTGTCGGACTTTGACCGAGAGGTGCTAACTGCCATTGTGCTGAGCCCCGAGGCAAGCCATGAAGGAGTGCACCGTTTACTTGGAACACGAATAGGCTTTGTTCGACTGCATCACATACTACTGAATCTGGAAGACAGACTCCTGATCTATAGGGATCCGGATGAAACCGGATATCACCTCACTCCGATGCTTCAAGATGAACTCATGGGCGGCGCTGTAGACCGTTCACTGCTTTTTCCGTCGAAACAGCTGCACGCACCAGCGCCTGAGACCGCTATCTGGTGCGACGACCGCATGCTACTTGCGCTGTTTGCTCAGCTTCGCTCCGAAGGGCGTGTGCTCCGCGGCGACGGGAAGCTACGCAAGATCGCAGCCAAGACACTACCAACGCTCTTTCCTACGCATGCTCGCAGCTCCGGTTTCGAGGAGAAGCTTTGCTTACTGCTGCGGGCGCTTGTTCGTAGTGGTTTATGTGACGAGCAAGACGGCCAGATCCGTCCGTCCTTGTCTGCTTTTCAGAAAGTTGGGGAACTCAGTCCGCAGGCGCGCGCCTGCCTGCTTCCGATATCGTACGCCGCGGTCACGGATGAAGACTCGGGTTCAGACGCCGCCCTGCCAAGTTCCCTGTTGCTCGCGTGCGTGGAGGTTCTCCTAAGTTTGAACCCGGAGGAAGGCTACCCGGCAACAAGCCTCCACGGAATGTTTGCACTTGCAATCCAGACAGCCACCGGGCGCCAATCGCTAGCGAAAAGACCGACACATGAATCTTTCACTCAGCTGCCCGAGCGCGTGGTTGAGTCGTTGCTAGCCATGGGTATTCTGTGTGAGTTCGACAACGAGCTAGTTCGCCTCAACGGACGCTTTGCTCGGCTGGCCGAGGAGGGGCTACTCGAAGTTGAAAGGCCAGCACTTACCTTGCAGTCGACATTTGAACTGCGAATTACTCCGCTTGCTCCCTATCTTGCTGCGCTCACCATTACGGCCGCTTCGGAGCTGGTGAGTGCCGACAGCACCCTCGGCCTGGAGCTAACACGCCGCGGACTCGGCAACGCCCTGGCAGACGGCATTACTCCTGAACCCCTTATTGAGACCCTTGAGTCACTTGGCAAGGCTGCGCTACCGCAGAATGTAGGGTTTTCCATACGGAACTGGGCAGATGAGTTTCGCGGGGCGCAGATTCATGAGGGTGTCGTGTTAACAGCCGACGAAGCCCGGCGTGATCTTGTAGAGCATGATCCACGGGTTGCGATCTTTATCCAGAAGAAGTTGGCCCCTGGTGTCTACCTACTCCGGAAGAGCGAAGAAAGCGAATGGAGACAGGCCCTGGCTGCATCCGGGGTGTTTCTGCTCCCTGCGGCGACGTGTGATCGGAACATGTACCGAGAGCGCGAGCTCGATCTATTCTCTGCCGTGGAGGAAGTCGCGGAGAACGGGCTGAGTGTAGATCTTAGCTCGGCACCGACACAAAATACAGATGCGCAGGTAGAAGAGGGACATAGCACTCTAAGGAATGACGGTAGGCCGAGCCACCACTCGGTAAGCAACGCGTCGGGAAGTGATGACACAGAAAGTGGTGACTCGGAAAGGATATACGGCGAGCTTAAGCACACACTACTTACTCACCTACATGAACAAAGCTTCCCGTCGGACATAGAAGCTGAGCTCCGAGATCGCATTGAGAATCGCGTCATTCTTGACCCGAAACAGCTACGGGCCGACAGCTTGCGCAGAGATCAAACCGAGGCGAAAGGCATGGACTATGCAGGCAAGGTGCGAATGGCCGAACAAGCACTGAGCTCAAAGCGCGAGCTGCTGGAGATCATTGAGCGCAACGGCGCCGGAAGCCCAACACGACGCCTGTTAAAGCCAACCGTGCTCAAACGAAGGGGAAATCAACTTCATCTTCATGGAGTTGAACTTCCAAGCGAGCAGGAGATCCGAATTGATATCGCCAAAATAGGTCTCTTGCGGCGAGTCCGTGGCGCCGTAGCAAGCACGTGAACACTGGGCGTTCACACCCCCGCAGCGGTGCTGTTGATACCGGCCGCGGTGCTGTTCACACCCTGGCCGAGGTGCTGTTGATACCGGCCGAGGCGCCCGTCTATATGCTCTCTGTCTGAGCAAATAACCCAGCTTGGAGCTCAGCCTGAGCAAGAAACATCTCTTCGCCTCCTATAACAACACACCCGGCTGCCTCGGCACGTACTAGGAGTTTTGTTTTTGGCGGTGCATAGATAATCTCGTAGAACACCTCGGTTCCGCTGAACTCGTAAAAAGACAGCGGATCGGCGTCGACATCCGGATGCATACCAACACTCGTCGTCTGAACAATTATGTCGTTATGCGCTTCCAAAGATGCATGCGAGTTTGGCCCGAGGCCACCCGCCGTTATCCGGCCTAAGTCGCCGTACTCAGCGGCAAGCGAATTGGCCCTATCTTGGTTGCGGTTCAACACCAAGACTCGGGCACCTGAACTGAGCAGCCCATACACGACCGCACGCGAGGCTCCACCGGCCCCAAGCACCGTAACTCCACGGTCACGGAGGCTCGGCACGCGATACAGCAATGGCAGCAGGAATCCGGCTACATCCGTATTTGCTCCAACAATGTCTCCACTCGAACTGCGAGTCACGGTGTTACACGCACCGACTGCTGCAAGCTCCGGCGAGCTTACAACCCCTGCTGCACCGCGGTCTTCAAACCAGCTCACAACCTTTTCCTTGTGCGGGATAGTTACCGATAAGCCCCGGATATCAAGCAGACTCATGAGCTCGCGAAAGGCAGTTAGATCATCGGTGGGAAAAGGGACGTACACTGCATCTCTTCCGTGACGGCTGAAGGCAGCGTTATGGAATGCAGGCGAGCGAGAGTGAAGCACCGGATTGCCGATGATGCCGAACACCTCGCTATTGGGCCCCTGACTACGAAGGCGATACACCTCGTCCATACTCCGCGGGTCGATCTGCCCCGGCGCCGCATGACCGCGCCCCTCGCCGGGGTCCGAACCGTAACTCAAGGGATCCTCCGGGGTACCCTGAAAGTCGTGTCGTGAGCGAATAATCTGCACACCATGCAGCGCTGCAACATTGGCCGCTTTACGTCCGGCATCCAGAGCTACAACATCGTCCTCAAGATCAAGGAAAAGGCTTCTACCCGCACCAACCGGATGTGCGGAATGGTTTTCAACCAAACTCGATACAACCAAACTGGACAGGTAGTTCAGCCGAGATGTATCGTCACCGTTCCACGCTCCGCCGTCGGACTGTCTACGAAGCGTCAGAATAAGCGGAGTTTCTCTCAGCCAGGCCGGGAGTGCCGTGGACCGTAAAAGCTTGTCTCGCTCGTCCTGCCGCAGAAAGTCAAGCCGCACCTCAAGTATATCAAAACAGTCGCGGTAGCGGTCCACCTGAGATGTCATTCCCTGCAGCGTGTCGGCGCTGAGCGTGAAGCAAATCACTGGACAGAGCCCGCCGGACTAGACTCTGCGGTATGTGCATCCGTCTGCGGCAGCACTGCGCCGTTTCGGAGGTACGTTGTAAAGGTGTGCTCGTCCACTGGTTTTGAAAAATAGAAACCTTGGATAAACTCACACCCCTCGTCTCGCAGAAAACGCAGTTGGCCTTCACGCTCAACGCCCTCGGCCAGCGACTCCAGATGCAGGTTGCGGGCCATAGAAATGATTGCGCGAACTATCTCTTGATTCTCCGGGTTGACATCTACGTCTTCAATGAATGAGAGATCAATTTTTAGCGTGTCGATAGGGAGACGCTGAAGATAGCTGAGTGAGGAATAGCCAGTGCCAAAATCGTCTACCGAAATTCGTATACCCCGCTCTCGCAAGGCATGCATCTTGGTGACAGCCTCTTCAGGCTTCGCCATAATTGCGCCCTCGGTCAGCTCCAA
>JAIVHN010000224.1 GCA_020201015.1 Spirochaeta sp.
ACACCCAGACCCAAAAAACCAAGCGAGGTGACGAGAATGATAGCGTAGGACAGCCGCAGCGACGCCTCCACGACAAGAGCTGGCAACACATTTGGCAGTATCTGACGGAAAATAATATGCGCGGTTCGTTCGCCCCGTAATTTTGCTTCTTCAATAAATCCGCGATCGCGGACCGACAGACTGGCACTCCGCGCTACTCGTGAAATTATTGGAACGTAGATAAGCACAATAACAAAGGTCAAGCTAATATTATTTGGCCCAAAGAAAGCAATAGATCTGCTGTCGGATGCGGCCAAAAGAGGCACGATCGTGGAAATCATGACAAGGGCCAGGACCATTGCTGGAATGGATATAAGACTATCCAGAATGCGAGAGATAATATCATCAACTATCCCCCCGACGTACCCGGTAAACATGCCGAGCGATGAACCGATGATGACTGCAATAACCGTAGCTGCTAACGGCAACCCAATAGTCTCACGTGCACCCCAAAGCATTCGGCTTAAGATGTCCCGGCCGCGCTGATCGGTGCCGAAAGGAAATAAAGCCGAGGGTGGCTGACTGGTAAGTGCCCGTCGACTTTCGCTGCCTATATCCGTTCCACGTATAATCTGATCATAGTCATACGGGGCAAGAAGCGGGCCAAAGATAGTGATAAGGAGAAACAATACTACCCCTGCTGCGCCGACAAATGCGAGGGGATTATTACCAAAGGCGGAACCCAACCGCGAGAGCAATTGTCGTGCAGCGGGCAGCACCGAGGGCTTGTTTGCCCTCGGATTTTGCTCTTCGTGTTCAGGCATTGCGCAAGTTACCTAATGTCGACCTCACGGAAATCTGTGCGCCCCGGAAACGAATGTAAATCTATTCCAACCACGCGGTTGTTGTGCGCCGCCACAACCGGGCGAAAATACGGAATAATAATGGGACCCGACTCCAAGAACACGCCGCTGATTTGGTCATAAATAGCAGAGCGTTCCTCGATATCGGCAGTCCGGGAGCTTTCCGCCGCCAACTGAGCAAGCTCAGCATTAACCCAGCGGGACTCATTGAATGCTGCACCTTCGGTGTATGCAACGCTTAAATATTCTTGAGGTGTCGGGCGATCTCCCCACGCGGTCATTCCGAGTTGGGCATTCAACCAGTTGTTCTCTCCGTCTGCGTAGTACACATTTTCAGGGACAACATTCAGCTCGACATAGATATTTGCGTCCCTCCATTGTTGTTGAAGAAACTCCGCAACACGCGCATACTCAAACGTATCACCAACATAGAACGCCACCTCAACCCGGGCTTCGCCGTCGACATCGACCACATACCCATTACCTGTACCATCCGCCATGACCGCTGCAATGAGCTCTCTGGCCTGTTCAGGATCGTGCTCGCGATTATCCTGAGGGTTGTAGAGCTCCCCATAGGTGGGGCCGATAGGATCGTTATTGGCCACAGTGCCAGCGCCATCAAGGGCATCTAAATTAAGAAGCTCTCGATCAGTTGCAAACTTGAAGGCTTGACGTATGCGTACGTCCTCACCAATTGACCCTTCGTCGGCACGTAGCCGTACCACCGGATGCGTGTTGGTTGCGCGGCGGAGCACGGTAGCGTCTGTCACTTCTTCGAGTGCCGGTGATAGCTCATCGGGCACCTTAATGATGAAATCAAGCGAGCCACCTCGGAACGCATCGAGCTGCGACTGATCGTCGTCAAAGAACACCAGCTCGATACCGTCAAGCGCTGGCGCCCCACCCCAGTAGTCCGGATTTGCGACAAATCGAGCTACCTGATCTGTTGCATACTCTACCAGAATAAATGGTCCAGTACCATTGAAGCTCGCGTAGGTATTTTCACCATCACCAAACTGGTTTACCGCGTCGCTCTCGCTTGAGAGGATCATAGCGAAACGCGAGGCTACACCGTACAGAAAATCGGCGTTGGGTTCTTCGAGCGTAAACATAACGGTTTGATCGTCTTCAGCAGTTACACTCCATGACGCACTCTCATCGTCATTCTGGCCCATGAGGCCCACAATGGATGAACCCTCAGATACAAGCCGCTCAAACGTGAACACGACATCTTCGGCGCCAAAAGCGCTGCCATCCTCAAATGTAACTCCCTCACGCAGGCTGAAGGTATACGTTAAGCCGTCGTCACGTATTTCCCAGTCGGTTGCAAGGCTGGGTTCGAGCGTACCGTCGGGCAGAATCTCAATGAGGTAGTCGTGCTGGAGTCGGTTGAACATAACTTCCGGATCGTTTGCTCCAAGAGCAGGGTCGATGGTCGTCAGCTTCCGTAACCCTATGCGAAGCACTTTTTCCTGCGTCTCGGTCTCTTCAGCCTCGGGGCTGCATGCAACAAACAACGCAGCGGAAAGAAACAGAATTAAACCTAGTAGTAGCGTACGTGATAGTACTCGTAAAGCCATAAGCATCTCCTAAAATGATGTACTCGTTTTGTTCGTTATTCGGTGCTGTGCGTCGCCGCACGCACTTCACTGTCAATGAATGTACCACTTACGCGGCGTAGCGGCGAGTTGCTTTGACTGAAATTAGAAAGCTTTTCCAAATTGTGCATAGGAGCAAACCACGTGGTCTCGTGGAAGACAACTGCCTCACGCAGCGTTTTGCCGGTCACTTTTTCTATTTGGTCCAGAACGATAGTGAAACACTGCTGGCGCAGTTCATCGGAATCTTCAAGGCCTGGCGCGAGTGGAACAGTGATACTCACTGCCTCGTGGCCCTCGGGAGCGCAGCTTGGATCGGTAATGGAGGGTATTTCCAGATAAAAGAGGGGGATATCCGGCCCGCCGGTGTTGCCGCTGACGGCAGCAAGGTTGTCATCACAGTCCGTGTCCCAAAAGACGGTGCGGTGGGCAAGCTGCGGAAGCTTGCAGCTAAAACCCACACAATAGTTCAGCTGTGCCGCGGACAAGCTCCTTTCTCCAGGGCGACCTGCGCGGTCTGCGCGACCAGGGCGGCCATAGAGGCTGAGGCTTAGGCTACATGAGTAGTCGCCGCTGGGCACAACTGCGTCTGCATGCACCTCATCCTCGTCGCAGTTGCTGCGGACGTACACCCGCGATGCCCCACCTGATGAGCTGCGAATTCCTGTGACCTCGGTGTTAAAGACAAATCTCGCACCATGGCTCTCGGCAACCTTGTGCATTGACTCCACAACCTTTCCAAGCCCACCTTCTGGGTACCACATGCCGAGACAAAAATCGATATAGTTCATCTGCGTGCATGCAGCCGGTGTTTTCGCTGCCGACATACCAAAAGACGCAACCGGAGCCTGCAGAATCTTTCTGAGATATGGATGGGTAAAGAAGCGTTCCACGCGGTCACGGTGCGTAGTAATCAAGGTCAGCTGGCGCAGGTTCTGCAAGATCGCACCTTTGAGCCGATCAAACAGCGAGTTGGAGTTGCGATACATGAGTTCCGACATCGCACGATCATATCTGCGCTGTGCCTGCTTGAGGAATGCAGCAAGCCGCTTGCCTGCGCCCAGCTCGTACGTCTCGAACAGTGCTTGTGCCGCCGCAAGGTCGGCCGGAACGGTCACCGCGTTGCCTACCTCGCTGCGTAAGCTGCTACAAAAGTAGACCTTGTAGCTTGGGTCGACACGGCGAACGGTGTAGTAATCTTCGCGGCGTGCCCCCAGGCCGGTAAACCAACGGTCGTGCCCCGCTGGCAGTCGGTTCCAGCCTGGCCGCATGTCAAAGCGGAATCCCTCGCGGTCAATTACACCTGCCTGGTCCCCGACGCGGCTGCTTTTTTCGTATACCGTCACCTTGTAGCCTGCCTGCGCAAGGTAGGCCGCAGCGGACACACCACCAAACCCGGCACCAATGACCACGACATGTGTCCCCGACACGTTGTGTTGCGATGTGGTGAACTCCGACATGGCGCGTATCTCCTTTGCTCTAAAGTCTCATGGGGAATATGAAGCTTTGCAGGTGATGCGGTCAATTACTCACTTTTCCAATGATAAAAAGTGGCCACATGCCGCTTGCAATGCAGTATCTTAACAGGACAGTCAGGTTCACTGAGTTTTGGTAGAGTTGATAGTAAGTAAGGAGGACACAGTCCCATGAGACGAATAATTGGTATAGTCATTGCGCTTGTCGCGCTGACGGCAGGTGGTGCGGCGGCTCAAAACGAGTTTGTGGTTGTTGCCGGTGGCTGTTTCTGGTGTGTCGAGGAAGCCTTCGACAAACATGAAGGGGTGCTTTCAACCACGTCCGGATTCTCCGGCGGCCAGGTTGCTAACCCAAGCTACCGGCAGGTGACCGCAGGGGGAACGGGCCATCTGGAAGTAGTGCGCATAGAGTACGATCCGGCGAGAATCAGTTTTGATGAGGTGCTACATGTCTACTGGCGGAATGTTGATCCCTTTGATGCAGGCGGACAGTTTTGTGACAGGGGTGATATCTACGCTACCGCTATATTTTATGTTACAGAAGAGCAGCGCAGGGCCGCCGAGGTGTCTAAGCGCGAACTGGAGCAACGGTTCGGCAACTCTATTGCTACCGACATCCGTTCCTTCACCGAGTTTTACCGTGCAGAGGAGTACCACCAGGATTACTACAACAAGAATCCTATTAGATACCGGTTTTACCGCACGGCCTGTGGAAGATATGCGCGTCTCGATGAGGTTTGGGGCAACGAAGCTCGCGGGGAGGATATGTGATGAAAGCAGGTAGATCAAAACGAGTTGCCGGAAGACCGGTTTTCCTATTCATACTAATCGGAGCTTTGGTTCTTTCATTTGGGTGGGGTGGAGTTCACATTCTTGCTCAGTCTGGAGCTGCCGCTTCTGACGAGCAGCGTGCTCGAACAGTCTCGGAGCAAACAGTAGTAAATTCGACCTATGAGGTGGTGAGTGTTATGGTTCCTACGTGGCAAAAGTCGGCAGAATTGGCGCGATCACACGTGAGCGCACAGAGAGTGGATGGTAGACCACTGGCCCGAGTAGCAGATGGCTATGATGTCGGGCAACGGGTGATTCATGATGAACAGTCACGGAAAACTGCCTTTCCCGTACAGCTGCCCGAAGATGAGTGGCAACGGCGATTGAGCCCCGAGCAGCATCGGATTATCCGCAAGTCCGGAACAGAACGCGCTTTTACGAGTGAGTTGGATAAGAACTACGAACCTGGGATTTACTACTCTCGGGCTACGGGACAGCCTTTGTTTAGTTCCGAGGACAAGTACGACTCCGGAACCGGCTGGCCTAGTTTTACTAAGCCAATCACACCCGAAGCGGTTGCGTATTTTTACGAGGCGTCATTCTTCTTCCGCAGCGTTGAGGTGGTGGACTCATTATCGGGAGCTCACTTAGGCCATGTATTCTCAGACGGACCGGAGCCGACGAATCAACGGTACTGCATGAACGGCGAGGCACTTGTGTTCGTCCCGGAAGGTGGTGATCCTCCGGAGCTGCTGCTCCCACAGGCGGAAGAATAGAGCTGAGAAGTGCGGAGTAGGAGAAGCAGCGGCTGGACAATGGGCCTAAGTTCATTCAACCCGGGAAGCCCACACAGAACTCGTTCATCGAACGGTTCAACCGGACATACCGTGAAGAGCTCCTTGATTCCTATCTGTTTTCAACTATGGACGAGGTGCGTAGGCTGAAACAGGAGTGGATTACCACCTACAATACAGTTCGTCTCCATAGATCTCTCGGTAGGCTCACGCCGCATGACTACCGGGAGATTCACCAAGGCCGTGTGCTAAGTAATTGACTGTACGAAAGACGGGATGATTACACTACCAGGTGGCTTCCTCAATGAGAACGGACCGGTTTTTTACGTTCTGTTCCTGGTCAATTGCCGCGAGAAGTTCCTCAGAAAGTGTGATAGACGTCTTTACTTTCATACTACTAGTATATTACCAACGGCGATTGGTTACAAACCGTTTCCAATACATCGCTGTATTCAGTTTTCGGAGATCAATTCGACGGTACTGTCGTCATCGCTTTTTAAAAACCCCGGAGCATCGAGCTTGAGATAGCGGCCGTCGCTGCTTCGCAGCCAGAACCACGAATGCCACCCGAGTAAACCGGCCAGCCCGGTTAATGACAGTTGTACCTTTTCAGCCTGCCAGGACCGGCCGTTGACGGTGACCATTTCCTGACCGGTTTTTTCCGCTTTGAATTTGACTATATCCATATTCGTCCGGTCGATAGTCCAGAAAGACCTGCTCTGATCATCAGAGAGCCCGAAGTCGGTCATGTTAAGCTCATGGAATTGATACCAGGGAGCGTCACCGACTGTGTACTTTTTTGTGAATGGCCTGCCTTCAAAAATACCTTCAGCAACTATCCTTCCGGATTCACGAGTGAACAGGATTTCAGTTTCGGCCGTCTTCCTGATATGCTTCCAGCTCAACACTGAATATTTATCATCCAGAGTGCATTCGTTGTATTCTTCCACCGACTCTATTGTGATGAAATATCCGTTACCCTGTTCAATAA
>JAIVHN010000060.1 GCA_020201015.1 Spirochaeta sp.
TAGCAGAAGTGTTCGTTATGAGGTGATAGCCGACGGTGCCGCCTTTGGCGGTGATGCGGTTGGACGTTCACCGGATGGACGGGCCGTGTTTGTTTCTATGCTTCTTCCGGGTGAACGAGCCCTTGTCGAGGTGGTGGAGCACAAGCCCCGCTACGACCGAGCAAAGGTAGTAGAGCTGCGCACTTTGGTGGCTGGTCGGCGTAGCGCTCCTTGCCCTGTGTACGAGCAATGCGGCGGCTGCAATCTGCAACACGCAGATATAACTATGCAAAGAGAAATGAAAGCTCGCGTCACCGCCGATCTTGATCAACGAGTTGGAGCATTTTCCTATCAGCCGAATCTGAATGCCACTGAGCCTCAAGTTTTGGGTGGCGCGGAGTTTGGTTACCGGAATCGGGTAAGATTACAATCCGCCGGTGCGGCGGGCTACGGTTTTCACGCGCGGAGTTCTCACGACGTTATCCCAGTATCTTTCTGTCCCATTGCGGCACCGGAGGTAAATGAGCTTCTCAAGGGCTTTGCTGCGGGCGAGCCTGACGAACATAAGGACGGTGATCGAGCGTATCGTGATCGAGCGCATCGCACTTCGGGCCGTCTTGAGGATCTTTCGGTTTATGGTGCTCAGGGTCGGCTTTACCGGGCAGGAACTGCCTCGGTACATCTGCTTGGCTCGGAGTTCCAGTTTCCGGTTGCCGGTTTCTTTCAAAGTAATCTGGAAATGACCGAGCGGCTCATAAGCGAAGAGATGCTCAACACCGAAGGTGAGCGTGCCCTGGATATGTATGCTGGTTGTGGCCTGTTCACGCTGTTTCTTGCCCGTCGCTTTACATACGTTACCGCCGTTGAAAGTGAGCCTGCATCGGTGGCAGCACAAAGATTAAATCTGGCCGGTCTGCAACAGGTGACGAGCATAGAGGCGCGGGTGGAGGACTGGTGTCGGCAGGACCGCTCACAAGAGCGGTACGATCTTGCAGTGCTTGACCCGCCACGCGCGGGCCTATCCGCTACGGTGCGGCAGTATCTGATTAAGGCGAGAATAGGCTGTTTGATTTATGTTTCTTGTGACCCGGCAACTTCTGCTCGTGATGTGGGAGATCTTATTCGTGGTGGTTATCGACTGCTCTCTCGACGTATCTTTGATTTCTATCCGCAAAGCTCGCATATCGAGACGGTAACAGTCCTCAAACAAGAACAGTAAGTCTCGTCAACGGGAGTAGAACGAATGGTAGCGGCACTCTTTATCCCATATGTACGTTTGTCTCGATTTCTGAGAGACAATGTACTTCTGAAAGACAATGTGGGGTGTCGTACGCGGCGAGTTTCTTGCAGTCCAACCTACTTAGTATGGATTTTCTTCCTCACTACCATATGTATTACTGGATTTATCACCGGACACCACGCATATGGTCTGGACCTCCCGGGTACAGTGGAGGCACCCTCACGCCGCGTGTTGGGAGGTTTGGTGCGAGGTGGGCCGGTGTTTGCACCCTCCGGAAGCTGGTACCTCAGTGCGGAAGATCGGTATCTCTACCGGCTTGCACCGGGTAGCCTCAGCACGACGCAGCGTGTTCCGCTACCAGGTCGCCCGACTCAGGCCTTAACCGTTGCACCGTGGGGTACGGTTTATGTTGGACTTGAGAACGGCAGCGTGATTGCAATTTCGGAGGCAGGCCGGGAGGTGTTTCATATCCGGCCTGAATACAGCCGAGCTTTTCCGTTTGCGCTGGGACCCGATGGTGAGCTGGTGGTTGCCTATCCTGAATCGACAGTGCTACGCGCCTATGGGCCCTCGGGTGTGCTTTTGTGGAGCGTGGTGCTTTCCGATGCGCCAATACTGCCAGCGGTGGTAACTACAAACGGCACTATCGTCGTTGCGACCGCAGATCGACGTTTGCATAGAATTGGACCGGGTGGGGCACGAATTCATGAAAGAGAGCTTGAATCTGTGCCCACGTTTGTCTTGGCGCCGAGTGGGATGTCCGTGTCCGGGGATGGCGGCCACGGCACAGCGGATCTTCTGGTTTTGCTATCCGACAGACTCTTGTTCCTGGGCCAAGATGGGCAAGGGGAAGTAGACAGGCAAGCGGATGTTGTGCTGGAGCCGGAATGGAGCGACCTGTGCGAGCTACAACAACTAGACGTAAACTCATTTGTCGGTCTCAGGGCTGGTGGTCAGGCGGTGTATTTGTCTCGGCAGCAGCAACTAACGCTTGCAGAGAACGTTGTCTGGACAAGCTCGGTTGCGGGAGCACCACTGTTGGGCCTCCGCAACGGAGCCCTCATGCTGTTTTCGCCGGTACATGGAATCCGTAGTCGTGCGCCCATTGAGGAGGCACGTGGATTCATTCGCGGGGCACATGCGTATGGACATGTGCTGATGGCGGCTGAGAACTGGGGAGTGTATGGAGTGAGGGTAGGCATTGATGGGTTTGGTTCGGGCTTGGCGGCGGCCACTCGTGCGGCGGAAGCTGGTTGGATTGCTCCTCGTGGAGACTATGCCGCAACCGGCAGACCGTCTGGTGTGGTTTTTCAACGGGCAGGGCGTGCCGAATGGCGCACTGTTCCTGACTTTCTTTACCTTGAAGACATCCTCCAGAGCGATTCTGCTTCGGGCAGACGAGAACTTCTTGCTGAGCTCCAGCAGCGTTATCGGCCTGGACGCGCAGGGTCGGACATTGTGTATTTGAGATATATACTCGAAACTCTTGCTGTCGAGGCCTACTTCAATCCTATCCGCCGTAATGGGACGATTCAAAATGACTTTCCGTGGGCCAGGGCAGAGGCGCTGCGCCTCCTTGGAGCCCGGTCCGATTATAGAACGCGCAGCTTCCTTCTGCGTGCGGCAGCGGTCGAGCGAAACCGACAGGTCCGGGTGGTCGTGCTTGAACAGCTGATGAATGCCGGATTCGATCCTGAACTGGATGCCGCACGACGTGCGTTGAGTTACCTAAAGGAGGAAGCCGGTTCTCGACCGTATGAACCGCTGGCGATGGCTGCACTTCGTACTTTGAGGTTGCTGCGCCGCATTGAGGGTGAAAAGGTAGATCCTTTGCTGCGTGAGGCATATCGGGTGGTTTCGGAGCGGAACTTTTCTCGAGAACTGCGGGAAGACTCGCTTCGGCGTGCACGTGAGATTGATCAATCCGGGATCGACTCTTATACTGAAGCCGAGAGGTACTAGTTGTGAAAAGACTCATGCTTGCTTTGTTGCTGTGCGTTCCGCTGTCCTTATCAGCGTTAGATGTTGCCGAAGATGAACTTTCGCCGTATGTCGACACAACAATTGAGTTTCAGAACTATGAAGGACCTGCCTCTCCGATGCGAGTTTGCTTGCAGAATATATAACGATTTACAACGCCGTGTTTCGTGGCAACCTGGAGTTCTTTCAAGGGCGATATAAGCCGGTTGTTCTGCAGCACCTCAGCGAGACGAGCGTTGGCCTCTCGGTGCTGTACTCAGACTGGCCGGGCGGCACAGAGATGGTTATACCTTTGCGTGACGGTGGTCGGCCGGGAGCTATTAATGCTGTTGGGCCGCAAGAGCTGCTGGAACCTGAGGTCATTGCCTCACTCCGAGATCGCCCTGATATGGGGATAGAGACTCGGCGCGATATGGTAGATTTGCTTGAGCGTGTTATTGACGAGACCCTTGAGGAAGTTGAGGAAGAGCGCGAGGAACTTGAGGCCGAAGCAGAGGAGCTTGCAGAACGTGAACGTCAAGCTCCCGATGAGTTGAGTCCTGAGGAGCGAGAGCAAATTGCTGATCAACGTGAAGATGTAGAACAGCGGCAAGCTGAGATTGCAGAACGCGAAGATGCGGTAGAAGAACTCACCGAAGATGTACGACGGCTCCGAGATGAGCTTGCGGAAGACATAGAAACCGTCCTAGATCGCGAAGAAGACGAGCAAGAACAAGAGATTGCTGCGGTCCCGGCGGATCAAGATGACGAAGAACCTGAGTCGGAAGAGCCAGCAGAGGTTGGAGACCCGGAACCCGAAGCCACGGAAGCTGATCCAAATCTTGCTGTGTTTATGCTGGTCCGTCGAGAGAACGGAGTTGTGGTTGGGAGGCTTGCACGAGTAGTTGCTGAAACCGGAGAACAAACCGACCAATCCTCGTTAGATATGGTGTATGGTAGGCGATTTCTTGAGTTAGACGGCAATTACATTCTCATCGCCGACGATGCTGGCACCCCGCGTTTGACGCAGGTTGACACAGACTCACTTGAGCCAATTCTTTTTGGTGATCAAGAGATTGCGGCCGGTTCCATGCTGGCAACCAGTGGGGGTGCGGTATTTGCTGTAATGCGAGAGGACAACTCATGGTACCTTGGGCGCTTCACTGCTGGACTTGAGCTGCTTGAGCGCTCCAGGGTAGTGGTTGACCCGGATACCTACATCCTTTTCTCGGGCCCACGAGTATATGTACAGACAACCGACGGTAGCGTCCGTCCTCTAAACCAAACCAACATGACAGCGGAGTAACAATGAAGGACTCACCTTTCCTTGGTCGCACCATACAGGTGGTGCAGGATCTGGCAGTTGACGAGCAGGTCTACCTGTATGAGAAAACCAGAAAACTTAAATACGCCCTACAACATCGTGAGTCCACCGAAGAGTTCCGCCTTGAGCGCAGCGACGGAGCCTTGTACCTATTATTTATGGAAGACTCTACGAGGACAAAGGAGTCATTTCGAAACGCAGCGAAATTTCATGGGCTCCGTGTGAATGATTTCACCGCGGCGAGTTCTTCATTCAATAAAAAAGAGAGCATTACCGATACCATCCGGATGTTGACAGGTTACGCCGAGACCTCAATTTTTGTAGTGCGAACCAAGCTGGAAGGCGTATGTCGCTGGATGGAAACATCAATAGGCGAGTATGCAGAGTCTGCTGGACTCTATAGGCCAGCATTTATCAATGCGGGTGATGGGAGGCATGAGCACCCGACACAGGAGTTCCTGGACGAGTTTAGTTTTCTTGAGCAGCAAAACTGGAGTCGGTCGCATATACACATAGCCTTGGTTGGTGACTTGTTTCATGGCCGTACAGTGCATTCAAAAGTAAATGGTTTGAAGGTGTTTAATGAGGTGGAGGTGGACCTTGTTGCACCGTCAGAGTTGGAAATGCCGCCTTACTATGTTGAGCGAATGCGCGCCAATGGTTTCCAGGTTCGCGTTTTTGCCTCAATAGATGAGTATCTGTCACAAACGAAAGTTGCGCCAACTTGGTATTTTACGCGGTTGCAACTGGAGAGGATGGGGGAGCGGTTGCGGGATAAAGCTGAGTCGCTGCGTTCTGCAGTTACCTTTGCTAAGTCCGACTTGGATAGGCTTCCTGAGGGAGCACAGTTCTTTCATCCACTGCCTCGCCATCGAGAAACTCCGGTAATTCCAACTTTCTTGGACCCGCTACCTGTGAATGGGTGGGACAGGCAGTCCATGAACGGCTACTACACACGAATCATTGAGATAGCCATGGTTGGTGGCCGACTGGGATTTGACTTTGAAGGCGAGCCCCGGCATATACCGGACTTTCCCGACGACTTCATTGAAACGGCGCAGATTGTACCGCGTAGTAAACCCGAGTACAAAATCGGCATTAAACCGGTAGAAACAGGCATCGTGATTGACCATATTGCTACTGGAAAAAGCCCACAGCAGATATTCGATCATATTTCAAAAATCCGTCAGATTCTTAATCTTGACTGTGTGAGCTCCCATGGTGTTTTTGAGTCTATTAGCACAGGCCAGCACAAGGGAATAATTTCTGTACCGGATTTGCGGGATCTTGATGCGCCCCAGATGAAAATGCTCGGTGCCATAGCCCCGGGATGTACTATCAACAAGATTATGAATGAACGGGTGGTAGAGAAGTACCGTCTTAGAATGCCGCCACGTGTATATAATCTACCGGGGATAGGGTGCAAGAACGAAGACTGCGTATCACACAACTCACACGGTGAACCGGTTGTTCCCGAATTCTATAGAACCGAAAGTGAGTTGTTCACCTGCCGCTACTGCGAGCATCTTCACAGCTTTTCTGAGATTTGGTAGCTTCTGGCTGTCCGCTTTCCTGAGATTTAGTAGATTCTGGTCATCTCCGTCGGAAGATTCGGAGGAACAGATTCCGAATGAAACGAAAGAATCGAACTATCAGGCCCCGGTTCTTTAGCTTTTCAAGGCGTAAATATGCTTCGGCCAGCTCATCGGTGGTGAGACTCTTTCGCTGGGTGTTTTCGTCGATTTCCATCTCTATCTGTGAGACGTCGTCATGCTGATCAACAACCCTCGCCGTTATGGTGTTCCACCCGAGTTGGCGAGCGGCTTCAAAGCGACGATGTCCGGCAATGAGAATGTTGTCGCCTGTAATGACGATAGGGTTCATTAGACCGTGTTGTTTGAGGCTCTGTTTGAGCGAGCTGAGGTCGCCTAAGTCTCTTCGAATGCGCTTTCTCATGATGATGGAGTCGATTTTAACTTGCACGTCTTACTCCCGGCTCTCGCCTCTTCATTGGTCCTGCTGCCTTTACTTCTGGCCGATCAATGCATGCCGCGGCTGTTCCGCCAACAGCACTGTAATTCACACTAATCAAGCAGGGGATTGCCCTCGTACATGTCTGAAAAGTCCGACCAGACATCGTCCTCGGTAGAATCTTCCTCGTCTCTGCCATCGTCTTCAAGAGACTCCTGAAACTCAGTCTCTAAGTCAAAGTTAAGATCATCAAAAGAGTCGTCACGTTCCGCATTGTCTCTATAACGAGGTTCCTCAATCTCCATCTGGAGATCCAGACTAAGATCTAAATCGAGATCTATCGAAGCTAAATTACCTGCGCTGGAAAGTGAATAGCCACGGCTATCTATGCTGCTACGGAGTCGATCCACCAGCACGGGTGTCTGTTGGTCCTGAAACTGCTCCATAGTATCAAATTCCCGGGGCGCTGTTCCGGCTAGAAACAACTCCTCACGCGTCTCTCCCCGGTAATTCTCGGGTGGCAACAGACCACTACGGCGAGCGACGGTAACCTCGTTAAGCCCGGTAGCGGGTTGGATGAACTCACGGGGCTCGAGTCCCTCATGGGCAGCTTTCATGAAGCGCCCCCAGAGTGGTCCAGCCGTAACGGCACCTGTTTGGTTAGTACCGAGAGAGTTCCCCCCGCCCCGGTCAAAACCCAACCACACTGCAGTGGTTAAGTACGGGGTGTATCCAACTGTCCAGGCGTCTGACCAGTTTTGGGTAGTGCCGGTCTTGCCTGCAGTAGGCATAGTAAAACCACCTGCCTGAGCTTCGGCAAAGCGCAGGGTTCCGTCGGTTACCGATGATGTAAGAATATTTGTCATAATGTAGGCGGTCTGCGGAGAGATAATTTGGTCTTCCTCTCGACGCCGTCTTTGTTCCAGTCGAACCTCCCGTTCGTGCTCCAAAATAATGCGACCGTTGCGGTCTTCAATATAGCGAATGGCAATTGGTTCAACTGCACGTCCGCCGTTTGCAATCGTGGCGAACGCACGTGCCATTTCTATTGGTGCCACCGACACGATTCCCAGTCCGACGGGATAGCGGCGAACAAGATTGCGTTGCGCCATGGAGGACTCTGGAATACCAAGAAGTCGAGCCGCAATGTTAAGGGCATCGTTGAAACCAACACGCTGGAGAACCCGGAGTGACGGAACGTTCATAGAGTTGGCCAATGCGTCTCGTACCAGTACCGGACCGTGCCACTCGCCGCGGTAGTTGAGAGGCGTATACGATGTTCCATCCTCGTTCCAAAAAACTGTCGGCGAGTCATAAATCATAGTTGCTGGCGTCACACTGCGCTTGTCCAGTGCGGCAGCGTAGTAGAGCGGCTTAAACGCTGAGCCAGGTAGGACGCGTGCATCTACGGCACGGTTAAACTGGCTCTGGGTCTCAAAACCGCTGCCTCCGACCATGGCCGTTAGGTGTCCCGTCTCGTTCTCTACAGCAACCAAGGCCCCCTGAAGGGTGGTACGTCCGGCATCACGTTCTTGTCGAACATAAGCCTCACGCGTCATGTTTCGGGCTTCATCTCGTTCATCTGCGCCAAACATGAGGGCAACGACATCGAACAAGGGGTTGATTTGGGTTTGATAGTACTCCCGCGCTCGTCTTGTCTGCAGGGAGTCGCCGACATGTATAGCGTCGATGTCAAAGGCAAGCGCCAGCATATCTACCATCGGGATGAGTTCGTCACCATATGAGGTACGTGTCCGGGTATTGCTGCGGTAACGGATATTTGCGTCTTCAATACCCTGTTGCATTATTTCTTGGGCTGCAAGTTGATGATCAAGGTCTAAGGTTGTGTGTACCACAAGGCCTTCCCGGTTAATATCGATACTTCCGAGCAACAGCTCATTCTCTATCCGGTAGCGAACGTACTCGCTGAAGTAAGGGGCTCGATCTTCACGGTCAAAAAAGGCACTTGAGGTGCTGGCACGGGTGAAGTCGTAGTTTGCCCAATAATTGTCATAGGAACGGTCAACCGTCTCTGAATCTGCAAACCCCAGTTCAACCATGCGGTCTAGAATGGCTCGCTGCATGCGGCGCGCCTCATTTGGACGGCGAATAGGTGAGTACAGCGAGGGGCTCGCAAGCTGAATGACCAGCATCACCGACTCGGCAACCGATAGTTCAACAGCCGAGTGTCCAAAATAGTACTGAGAGGCTGCCTCGATACCGTAGGCGCCATGACCAAAATACATGGTGTTTAGGTAACGCTCTAAAATTTCGTATTTGCTGAGCGAGCGCTCAAGCTGAAGTGCCCACCATAACTCGCGGAGCTTTCTCACAAGTGAGAACTCTTGACGATCGGCGTAGAGGTGTCCGGCAAGCTGCTGTGTAAGTGTACTTCCGCCCGATACGTAGCGACCGAGAAGAATATTCCATGCTGCACGAGCAGTACCCTGAATACTGAAACCACGATGCTCGAAGAAGCCTTGATCCTCTCGAGTAATGAGAGCGAAAACGAGGTGTCGTGGCATGTCTTCTATAGCAATCAGCGCACGATTTTCTTCTGAGAAAAACTGTGTAATAAGGCGTCCATTGCGGTCCAGAACCTGCGTCGGTAAAGCATTTTCGTTAGGCGTGCTCCGGGTGACCGATGCAGAGTTTTCTATTGAAGCAAGAGCAAGACCGGTTATGACGCCGACAAGTATCGCTGAAAGCACCGCAAAGCCGATGACAAGCCCGAGCGCGATACGCTTCTTCCCGGTATCTACCATGGAATGAGGTTACGAAGTGCGACGCATTTTGTCAATATAGGTAACAAAGTTGGGCCTGCGCATTCTATCCTCAAATAATTTTCAAAAAAAAGACCGGTTCGGGGAGAACCGGCCAAATGTCGACCACACTTTATACTCTCGGCTGGGCTCTACGCGAATTCGTCGGGTCACCGTATGATCTCCAATACGAAAAAGTAAGGTGTGTTCTCCTGGGAGTAAATCTACAACGTCGTTCAAGCCGGTAACGTCACGGCCGTTAACGAAAACCTCGGCACCCTCGGGTGCACTTAAAAATAGTTTTGCTAGCGCAGGTTCAAGGCGTATTGAGGCGGTGGTAACACTCCCACGCTCAATTCCGACCGTGAAAGACTGGTCCTTCCACATCTCTCCTTGGAATGATACACGGTGAAGACCTGGTCTGCGAAGTGCCGGTAGCTCCGAAAGCACGAGTTGTTCGTCGTCCAGATGTATCTCGATAGCGTTTAGGCGTTCATCGTCATACTCAATATCGGTGCCGCTGATATCTTGAAAGCGTAACGCGAGCCCTCCCTGGTTACGCGTAACTGGGCGGATAGTGAGGGACACCCGAGCCGCTGCTGCACGGCGACTGATTCCCTTCATGACCGGCTGTATAGAAACCGCGATAGGCATGTCGCCGAAGGAGGTGATACTTTGGGCCACTTCAAGTGTGGCGGAGCTGCGAAATTGGTGCTCGAGACTGGTCGGTAGCGCGGTAAAGAATCGCGAGCCACTGGGAAAGGGCTGGAGAATCACTCGATCCCCCTCTATACGGCGGGCTTGCCTGCCAGTTTCGGATTCGGAGATGCTACGTAAAACCACGAGCGCTAAACTTCCGGGGAACTCGCGTGCGTCGGCGGGTATTTTAACTTCAATTTC
>JAIVHN010000061.1:0-4166 GCA_020201015.1 Spirochaeta sp.
ACAAGGCGCATGATGCGCTCTCGGACGTATACGCGACAATTGCGCTTGCTCGGCTTGTGCATGAGCGTCAGCCAAAGCTTTTTGAGTTTCTGTTCAAGCTCCGAAAAAAGGATGAGGTTCGCAAACTTTTAAGTTTACAGTCTCCGGAGCCGTTGATTCACAGCTCGGCCTTGTATACCCGGTCCGGAGCCTGTAGCAGCATTGTCTACCCTATAAGCGCCCATCCGGACTCGGCAAATGCGGTGCTGGTATATGATCTGCGGCACGACCCTCGCGGTTGGATGGACTTGACTCCGGAGGAAATACGAAAGCGGGTGTTTGCGCCCAAAGACCATATTGACGAGTCGGATCGTGTGCGTTTTGTGTCGGTGCATTTGAATAGGTGCCCGGCCTTGGCGCCGTTGCCTACGTTGAGTGAGCAGCGTGCGCTTGAGTTGGGGATCGATACTGCCGAGTGCCTACGGAATGCCGAACGTCTTAAAGCTGAGCCGGGACTTGTGCAAAAAATCCGCGAGGTCTATGCAGGTGGCCATGAGCAACGGCGCGATCCAAAAGACCCTGACCTCCAGATTTACTCCGGTGGCTTCTTTGGCGATGAAGATCGGCAAACCTTTGACTACATTCACCAGGCCGAGCCTCAGGAACTCTTGAAAGCACCACCTGGTTTTCGGGATCCACGCGGGTCTCAACTCTTATGGCGCTATCTTGCGCGGAACTATTACGAGCTCCTGCCACCCGAGGATAAAAGTCGTTGGATGAGCCATTGTGCGGCCCGGCTCTTGGCACCGGAGATTGATGACGCAGTGGATTTTAAACGCTTCCGCCGTAAGGTTGAGAATCTGCTTGCTCGGTCGGATACGCCCGCTTCGCACAAGGGCATTTTGTTGGAGTTGCGTGAGTATGCCGACTGGATCGAGGCTCACGTGTTGTCTCACAAGGGATAGCGTTTGCTGGCGGCCAGTTCAGTAGTGCCTCATTGTCCCTCTGAACACAAGAGACGGCACGCTACAACAAGTTAATCCATCTTGTTCTTGAAAGGATTCTGAGGTAACTTAACGATCTTATGTCGTTGAGAAACATACCGGCGCGGCCGAAAGAAACGTGTTCTGAGAAAGGCAGCATCGGCCTGAGTCGCTGCGGAGTTGGTGCCTCCATGTACGACGGTCTACGGGTCGGTCTGCTGATGTCGTGGCGACTGTCGCTTGTGTTAATTCCGGCCGCTTTCTTTGTGTTTGTGTTGGACCTGTACGGTCTTCTTGTTCCTTTGGCAGCGCTGCTGGATCCGGTCATGGCGCTTGCTGGGCTTCCTGGAGAGGCCGCGTTGGTGTTTGCAACCGGTGCTCTCATTACAATCTACCCCGCAATTGGTGTGATGAGCTCGTTGAGTTTTACCACCAGTGAGATCACCGTGATTGCGCTTATGATTCTCATCTGCCACAACCTTTTTGTGGAAACAGCGGTGCAGGCCCGCGTTGGGTCAAACCCCGTACGCATAGTTGCCGTTAGAGTGCTCACCGCGATTATTGTCGGTATCGCGGTTGGGCGATTCATGGGGCTAGAGCCAAACGTTAATAGATCCTTGAGCGCAGAGTTTCAGTTGGGCTTTCCCGGCTGGTCGCCAGCCGTCGCTGCTTTTTCCATCTGGTTTGCTGGAACGGCGCGTACTGTAGTGCGAATCGTGATAATTGTGGTGCTGCTTATGATAGGACAGCGTTTGCTCGAGCGCAGCGGAGTATTGCGACAAGTAGCGAAGGTCTTTGAACCGGTAGTGGTTTTGCTTGGTTTGCCACGGAGTACGGCTTTTTTGTGGATTGTCGGCAATACCTTAGGACTAACCTATGGAGCAGCGGTGATTCTTGAAGAGCGTGGACGTGGCGAGCTTTCGCTTGAGGATGCCGACCTCCTTAATCACCACCTCGCGGTATCCCATAGTTTGTTTGAGGATACGCTTTTATTCGTGGCACTTGGCGCCGGAGTCGTAATTTTGATAGTTCCGCGGCTTATGGCTGCCGTAGGTGTGGTCTGGCTCAGGCGGCTAACCCGCTCTCGCACGAGAGGCCTGCTGTTTCATCGTCATGCGGACATCCTGAAGGAGCATAAAACTTGAAGAAGCTTGGTACTTTTGGCGGCGTATTTGTACCTTCATTTGAGGCAATTCTTGGGGCTGTCCTATTCCTCATTCTCCCGCTGCTGGTGGGTGCGGTGGGCGTGTGGAACGTTATGATTATTGTGGTGCTTGCAAACTCAGCAACTCTTGCAACCGCGTTTTCCATTGCCGACAGCTCGACCAACGTGCGAAATGTAGGCGCCGGTGGGATGTACGCCCTGTCTAAGAACTCCTTGGGCATAGCATTTGGCGGCTCTATAGGAATTCAGCTGTTTATTGCCCAGGCGGTAAGCATTGGCTTCTACTCGGTGGGTTTTGCCGAGCCGTTGCAGCAGTTTGTGGTGCGAATTCCAGCTGTCGCACAACTGGTTGAGAGTTACGGGATATCTGCGCTGGTTCAGAAACAGTTGCTGGCGACCTGTATTGGAATTATTGCACTGCTGGCAGCACTAATAGGGGCAGACTTCGCGTCCAAGCTCCAGTCAATAATATTTGTCGTGTTAATTTTTGCAGTTGGGCTGGTACTGGCATCACCTCTTTTTGCCCCTCTCTATGGCGGCGAACGGGTTTTCACGTCTACTCCTCTTGGACAAGGCCTAATTCCTGACATTGGCTTCTGGGCGGCATTTGCCATCTTCTTTCCAGCGGTCACAGGCATTGATGCCGGTGTAGGAATGAGCGGGAACCTTAAAGACCCTAGTCGCTCGCTGGCACGCGGTACTTTTTGGGCCATTGCGGTTACCTTTGTCGTTTACATTGCTACCACCTTAATATTCGGGCTGGTGCGACATGACCTGCTTGTCCCTTCCGAGGGATATGTACCCTCGGCTATTAACATCTTCTTTGATGAGCCGGTTATTATGATGGTGCTGCTCATTGGAATTCTCTTTGCAACCGGGTCTTCGGCGCTCTCGTACTTTCTCACCGCTCCCAGAACCGCCCAGGCACTTGTACGTGACCGAGTAATACCGCGCCCCTTTCGTTTTTTAGGACAAGATTTTACTAAGAACGGACGCGAGCCTCGCTGGGCAACAGTAATGACCTTCCTCATTTTCCTTCCGGTCATCTGGGCGGGCGATATCGCCCTCGCTTCGCTCATTGTTGGTATTTGTTTTTTAGTGGTATATGCCTGGATGAATCTTGCGGCATTCTTTGAACGAATTAGTGGGAACCCCAGCTTTCGTCCGACCAGCAGAGGGCATTGGTTCGTATCTCTGTATGGTTTTATCATCTGCATGGCTGTTGTTTCGCTCTTTGACTTCCGAATAGGCATAGCAATTCTTGTTGCTCAGTTGCTGCTCATCGTGTTACTGCTTAAATTCCGGGCTCGCAACATGCTTGAGGGTGTATGGTGGGGTGTACTCTTCTCACTTGTCGGGTGGGGCTCACGAAGGCTGGGGAAAATTGTTCAGGGTACCAAGAACTGGCGGCCGATTGTTGGGGTGTTTGGTTTTGCCGACAAAGAGGAAGAAACCGGGCGGCTGCAAGGAATTGCACTGCGTATTGGTGAGAATCGCGGATATGTTGCGCTGAATCTTTTGTGCCCCCGCAAGCTTGAACCTGAGTCTTTGCCGCAGCTGCCCAATTCTCGTCTTATTCGTACAACGGAGGACCGCTTTGGGACATCCATCCGCTCAATAGTGCAGGCAACCGTCCCCGGAGGGTACAATTTTAATACTGTGGTACTTCCAATGGACCCTCGGTTAAACCTAACCGACCTCACACGTGACTTAATTGCCGAACAGGTGAACGTGATTCTCTATCGACATGGTAGGGTAGAGATAGGTGCAGGACGCATTGATGTTTACTGGAAAGGGCAAGAGAACGGAAACCTCATGGCGCTCTTCGCGTACATTATTTCGCACTCCGGTGCAGGCGCAAAGAATCAGGATGTACGAGCAATTCGCATTATTCGAAAGTTAATGCCCGAGGAGGCAGCGGAAGTGGCGCGTGACGAGATGAAAGAACTTATCCGCGGCGCTCGTCTTGATGGTGAGGTGCTCATACTCGAACCGGACGACAAACGTTTCCAAGAGACAGTTGCGGCTAATTCCGACGA
>JAIVHN010000061.1:4190-10565 GCA_020201015.1 Spirochaeta sp.
GGTCTTCCAGTTGGACGAGCTGTTCTTTACCAAGCAGATTGAGGCATATGAGGACTTTCCACCTATTCTGTTCGTGAAGGCCTCCAGCGTGTTCGACTTGTATGCCTAAGCCCGGACGATAGTGGCCACGCTAACTAAATTTTAACACAAATAGTGTTCATGTAAATGTAGATGAAGATAGCACACGAGATCGACGCCATGCAGCAGAACATCCTCCGAATGGGAGCACGGGTCGATACCGCGCTTCGAAAGACGTTGACTGCGCTTGAGCTCCACGACTACGAACTTGCAGCCGAGGTTATTCGTGAAGACTCTCTCATAGATGCACTCCAAGCTAAGATAGAAGATCAATGCACGCGCATCATCTCCACTTCACAACCGGACCCCTCGGACCTACGCCAATTGTTGGTTGGAATTAAGCTCTCGTCCAGCTTAGAACGCACCGGTGATCACGCGCGACATTTAGCTCGTCGGGCGCGGGTAGTAACCGACCCGCTCTTTGTGGATGCGCTACCGCTCATTCGCCGAATGGCCGAGATCGACACGGAAATGCTCCACGATAGCTTAACAGCCTACGTTCAAAGAGACCCAGAGGAGGCATGTGCAATTGCAGCGCGCGATGATGAGATCGACGAGCTGAATAGCCAGCTCTCCAAGCTGCTTATTGGTATTATGCAAGCGCACCCGGAGACCATAGAAAAGGGAATAGAGCTAATGATGGTGAATAGGTTCCTGGAGCGACTTGGTGACCACGTGACAAATATCTGTGAGTGGATTGTCTTTGCTACACGCAACGAACACGTCGAGTTGAATGCCTAACGGGAGAAACTGAATGGGTCAGGAACGGATTCTGATTGTGGACGATGAACTGGATATCCTAGAGTTGATCGCCTACAACCTGCGCAAGGAAGGATACGAGGTTGAAACGGTTCAGTCCGGTGAGCAGGCACTGCGGGCAATGGCCGAGAATCCGCCCCAAGCGGTATTGCTGGACTTGTTGTTGCCGGGCATAGATGGCATTGAAGTGTGCAGGCGCATTAAGCAGGATAAGCGTTTTCAGCATACGCCGGTTCTTATGCTGACGGCGAGAACCGAAGATAGTGACATTGTCACTGGCTTAGAGGTTGGCGCTGACGACTATATCACCAAACCCTTTAGTCCTAAAGTATTGGTTGCACGGCTTCGAGCCGCGCTCCGACGAAATACCAGTGATCAGTTGCCGACAGATGAACCGGTGCTTCTTCACGTCCAAGATATTGCCATAGACACCGCACGGCACGAAGTACGGTGTGACGGCAGCATTATACTGCTGTCGGCTACCGAGTTCGCAATACTTGAGTTTTTCGCGAGGAATCCGGGTTTAGTGTTTTCCCGAACCCGAATCATAGATGCTATACGTGGTGAGGACTATCCGGTTACCGAGCGATCGGTAGATGTGCAGATACTGGGTCTGCGCAAGAAGCTGGGGGTCCGTGGCACACATATTGAAACGGTCCGTGGCGTTGGATACCGACTAAAGGACACATAGCTTAGATGCGAAGATCGCTCATTTACCAGATGCTCCCAGTGTATCTTTTTGCAATACTGCTGGTGGTAGGATTGCTCACTATTGCTTCAACTCGTGTAATTACCAGCACCTTCTACGCTGAAAAAGAGATCGAGCTGCGCACCACCACCCGGCTCATCAGCAATGCTCTCGACTTGCCGAGCGTGTTTACCGCTGCCGGTGAAAACGAACTGAATGATACAAGAGCGGCTTTAACGCACCTGGTTGCGGATGTACCTTTGCGCATTTCGGTGATCTCACCAAGTGGTGATGTACTTGCCGACACACACATAAGCCCATTATTGGCTGAGAATCATGCTACGCGGCCCGAGGTAGTTGAAGCTTTGACGGAGGGTGTCGGCACTCATACCCGCGTTAGCTCGAGCACCTCCGCAAACAGCTTGTACCTGGCTTTAGCAGTTTTCGACGATAATCAGGAGCCGATTGGGATAGTGCGAAGTGCTGCATCTGTTGCAGGTATTGACCGGCGCATCCGGGAAGCTTTTACGGCAATTCTGTTTGCTGGACTGCTCATTATAGCTGGCACAACTCTACCTACCTTCGTTGTTATAAAGCGAATATATAGTCCGCTCGTGAGAATACAGGAGGCGGCCGACCGGTACGCCCGCGGCGACCTGAACTATCGTATTGAGCTACGAGCTCCTGAAGAGATTCAGTCCATCGCCGGAACGCTCAACAGCATGGCTGCACAGCTTGCAGATACGATTTCTGGCATTACTGCACAACGTAACGAGTTGGAGGTAATACTGAGCAGCATGGTTGAGGGCGTAATTGTAGTGGACGAGAATCGCCGTATTTCCTCTATGAATCGTGCAGCAGGGGTGCTTTTTCGGGTTAATCATGACACGGTGATTGGCAAGTCGGTTATAGAGGCCTTACGGAATGTTGAGATTGACGAGTTGGTAGCACGGGCCGTAGAGCAGGGCGGCGCTCAGGAGGCGGGCTTTGTGATATATGACAGTCCCCTAACGCACGTGCAGGTTCATGCGACAACCTTGAACTATGAGGGCTCGGCCGGGGTGCTGTTAGTGCTCAATGACATTTCGAAAATGAAACAACTGGAGAATATTCGCCGCGACTTCATCGCAAACGTTTCGCATGAGCTGCGGACTCCAATTACCTCAATTCTCGGCTTTGTGGAGACACTCCGTGACGGGGCCTTGCAGGAGCCAGCAGCCGCTGAACGCTTCATTGAGATCATTCATGGGCAATCGGTGCGCTTGAATTTGATCATTGAGGATCTTCTTAGCCTCAGCAGGCTTGAGAGCCTAAACAGCGAAATTCCAACGGAGATGTACCGATTAGACCAAATTGTGAACAAGGCCATACAGGCCTGTGAGCACGAGGCCGGGCGCAAAGAGATTTACATTCAGCATTCTCACCATGGCATGCCTACAGCTCGCGTGAACCCGGCCTTGCTTGAACAAGCTTTGGTGAACCTCATAAACAATGCCGTGAAGTACAGTCCTCGGGTAAGCGAAGTGGAGGTAACGACGCGCGTGAGCAACTCCTTGTTGCAAATTGATGTCACGGACCACGGTGAAGGTATTCCGCGCAAGGACATTGAACGAGTTTTTGAAAGATTTTATCGAGTTGACCGTGCGCGGAGTCGCAACATAGGCGGCACGGGGTTAGGTCTGGCCATTGTTAAGCATATTGCAATGGCTCATGGCGGCGAAGTTACGGTCATGAGCACCGAGGGTCAAGGAAGCACCTTCACCCTTCGTATCCCACAAGTTCAATCCCTCTCTTAATCCCTCTGACGGCGAAACCTAAGGCGTTTCGAACCGGTGCTGCAGACGCAGCTCTGCGCGTGGCGGGTTAGGATTGTGCGAGAATATACTGAGGAATGTGTTAAAGGGTAAACGAGAGAGTAGGGAGTGCAGCAGCAGCCAACAAGACTCCTGTTCCGACAAGGATAGTTGGAAAGCCGACTCCGGCGTCAAGGAGTGTTCCAAAGAGCATTGGGCCCAGTGCCGTTCCGGCAACCATAAATGAAGTATAGGTACTGCGGACACGGCCATAGCCCTCGGTACCGTGTAGTTCCGCGAACAGCGCTGCTTTGATTGAACTACTGGAACCAAGCGATACGCCTGCGCTTAACAGGAA
Source organism: Spirochaeta sp. (assembly GCA_020201015.1). GTDB lineage: Bacteria > Spirochaetota > Spirochaetia > DSM-27196 > SLAA01 > SLAA01. Next base: position 7,867 of record JAIVHN010000061.1, read on the forward strand.
TACCACAGCTCCCCACGCCTCGGTGGTGGTGCCTAACACCACAAGCCCAAAAAGCAATGGAGCTAAATGTACTGCATACAGCTTTTTCGCGGTGAACCGATCTACAAGTGTACCGCCCAAAAGGCCAAACAGAAAGCGTGATGCAGCGTAGCTGGAGAACACCGCGCTGTACCATGCGGCCGACCACCCGCGACTTTGAGCCAGCACCAACTGATAAAAAAATACACCTGTGGTGCCGAGACTCAGGACAACAACCGAGGGAGCAACAGTCCAAAACGCGCGGTCCTTCAGGAGTGCAAATCGGGAGACCGGCTCGATTACTTCGTCCGCCGTCGAATCAGTAGCTGGGCCAAACTCATCCAAGGGCAGGAACTGCAATGCCGGTAGCAACACTGCCAGAAGTAGTGTTGCGTTCATAACAAGGCTGATGCGCCACCCAACTAGCGGAATGATAAGAGCAATGAAGATGGGAAATACCATTTCGCCAACCGAGAATCCAAGTGAAGCAAGGCTTAGCGCCTTGCCACGGTCGACCTCGAAATGGCGGCCCAAGACAGTGTGGCTGATATGGGTCATGAGCCCCTGTCCACCAAAACGCAGTCCAAGAAGCGCCGGAAGGAGGAGCGCCACGTGGTGCGTTAATCCAAGCAGCACGGAGGCCGCACCAAGAACTCCTATGGTTTTGTACAGATAGGCCGGTAAAGGTCGGTGATCTATAAGGCCGCCAAAGTTAACGAGCAAGAGTGCCGAGCCGATGGTTGCAACTGCGTATATCGCCCCAAAAGCGCTGTTCGAGATCCCAAGCTCCAACAGGATATGTGGGACATACAGCGAAATGAGGAACGTCTGTCCCAAGCTCGAAAAGAATGTGAGGAGGAATCCAAATCCAACATGCGTTGGGTATGACTTCAGGAAGAGGTAGTATGTGTTCATAGGCTTGCACGAGAAGGTACTACTTCATTTCAATCGTGGCTACCAATGAGCCACAGTTGAGCACGGTAGTCCGCTAAAGGTGCTAAAGGCGCAAAAGTCGAGATTTTTACCGGAGACGGGACTTGAACCCGTACAGCTTTTTCAAGCCGGGGGATTTTAAGTCCCCTGTGTCTACCAATTCCACCACTCCGGCGTAAGTCGGCATCATACACAGCTCGGGGTCGGGCGGTCAAGCTTTACAGAGTTTCTCCAGCAGCGATCACGGAGAAACAAGCCGAAAGAGGCAGTAGAAAACTGTCGATACTGTCACCGGGAGGCTCTATGCGACTTAGCTCTGCATTTTTGCGATTAATGTTGGCGGTGATCATGGCGGCAATGTTTGTGTTGGGCGTGGCTGCCACTGAGGAAGAAGAGCCGGAATTCTATTTTGACGCCACACGCTATAACTCAGGTTGGATTATTTCGGATAGTAACGACGACGGACGCACCGACTATGCGCTGAAGCTAAATGACCGTATGCAGAAGGATATCGAGGCTATGGACTTTAGCCACGACGGGTATATGGATAACTTTTACTACTATGAGAACGATGTCCTCATAAGGCACGAACTTGATACTAACGGCAACCAGCAGGTGGATCTGTGGGTGTTTATGTATAGGGGTGTGCAGGTTCAGGGCTGGGAACGTGATACCAACCATGACGGGCAAGCGGATCTCTACCGCAGTTATGAGTGACCTGGCCAGTACATGATGTACCAAAACATGATGTAAGAACCGAGTAGTTTGCTATATAGCCGCAATCCGCGACAGTATCCCTGTCGGTCCCTTGCGAAACGGGGACACGTTAGATGTGGCTTGAGAAATGGGCTCATGCTACTACCAATTGAACAACAAATGTGAGAAAATCAGGCTTACCTATGAGACAGCAAACGGAAACGCAGATAATTAGCGGCTACCATGCTATTGAAGAACTCCTAAAATCTCGTCGCGAAGCGCTCGCGGGCGAACTCTACATAGAGATTGGTGCAAAGCGAGCTGAAAAGCTTAAGGATTTGGCCTCTAAGGTACAGGTGCGGTGCATTACGGTTTCCCGTGACGAACTGCGACGTGTGGCCGGACCGGGAGTGAGACATGAAGCTTATGTTGTTGCTGCATCTTCCAAACATGGGCAGCAAAGCCTCCGGAACTCGGTTGGCGGGGTAGTGGGTGGCAGTCGTGAGTACCCAAACGTTGCAGCTTTCCTTGACAGTGTCGAGTCGGAAGATTCACTCGTCATAGCTCTGGACGGAGTTACCGACCCCCACAACCTTGGAGCGGTGTTGAGGAGTGCGGAGCAGTTTGGGGCTGAGTTGGTTATGGTGCCCGAACGCAGAAGTGCGCACCTTAATGAGACGGTTGCCAAAACATCGGCCGGAGCCGCTGCACATGTTTCTATGCTACAGACTACTAATTTGGCCCGCGCGCTTGGAGAACTCAAGGAAGCCGGTTTTTGGATCTATGGCGCCGAGGCCGATGGTACGCCACTGAACTCTTGCAGCTTTAGTGGGCGGGTTGTCCTGGTGCTCGGCAGTGAAGGGAAGGGAATGGGGCGGCTCGTGCGGGCAACATGTGATGAGCTGGTTGCGATACCTATGCTGGGACACCTTGACTCGTTGAACGTATCAGTGGCCTGCGGGATTCTGTGCTATGAGGTCAGGCGTAGCCAGGGTCGGTTTGCGTGAATCCCAGTCACTCCGCGACACCGACACCGACACCGACACCGACAC
>JAIVHN010000225.1:0-7397 GCA_020201015.1 Spirochaeta sp.
AGAGGTGATAGGTCGGCGTCGTGACAGCAGTGCGGGAACTCGCTATACTCCCCAAACAGGAGGTGCCGATGCGGGCAGTGTGTACGGTAGTAGGTAAAGATAAACCCGGGATTATTGCGGAAGTAAGTTCCGCCTTCGCCGAACGCTCGGTAAACATCCTCGATATCAGTCAGACAATTATGCAGGGGTTCTTTACAATGATCACGCTGGTGGACCTGGCAGGAATGGCTATCTCTTTGGAACAGCTGCGGAGCGATCTGGGCGAGCTCGGGAACTCTATTGAAGTAGAGATATCCTTGCAGCACGAGGATGTCTACACAGCGATGCACCGGGTATAGGTAATGATATTCTCTCCCTTCGAAATTGCAGAAACGCTACGCATGTTCACCGAAGAAAACCTGGATGTGCGGACCATCACTATGGGCATTAATCTGCTGGATTGTGCCGATAGTGATGCTCGTCGGGCGGCAAGCCGCGTCTACGACAAAATCACGCGTTCTGCCGCACGACTCACCGAGGTGGGCAACCAGATTGAGGCGGAGTTGGGCGTGCCAATTATCAACAAGCGCATCTCGGTGACGCCAATCTCTATGGTTGCTGGGGCCTGCCTTGACGGGTCGGCGCGTGCAGCGGCCGGAGGTCGAGCGGGCGATGGCCCCATGCTCTTTGCGGAAACGCTGGAGCGGGCGGCGCAGGAGGTAGGGGTTGATTTTCTGGGCGGCTTCTCCGCCCTGGTACATCGCGGGTTGACGCCCGCGGATGAACGCATTATCCGAGCAATTCCGGCGGCGCTTGCATCCACGGACAAGGTGTGCGCCTCCTTGAATGTGGCAAGCTCGCGGGCAGGTATTAACATGGACGCGGTGCAGCTTGCCGCCGGGGCAATGAAAGAGGCGGCCGACCGGACGCGAGATCGTGGTGGCTTTGCCGCAAGCCGTTTGGTGACCTTTGCCAATGCTCCGGAGGACAACCCCTTCATGGCGGGTGCGTTTCATGGGCCGGGAAATCCGGATACCGTGGTGCATGTAGGGGTTAGTGGCCCCGGTGTGGTGCAACGGCAGCTTCCTGCCGGTGAGCGAAGACGAGGCTATGGCCCGCGCTGCCGAGATGGGCGTACTCACGCTTGAAAAACTAGAGGCGATGACCGCGATCTGTTCGGTGGGTCTAGATATGATTGCCGTGCCCGGAGATACCTCTGTAGACACGCTCGCGGGCATCATTGCCGACGAGATGGCAATCGGCGTCATGAATCATAAGACGACCGCCGTCCGCATTATTCCTGTCCCCGGCAAGATTGCCGGGGAATGGGTTGAGTTTGGCGGGCTTCTAGGACGCGCACCTATAATGCCGGTGAGTCGCGCCTCCTGCACCGGATTTGTCCGCCGGGGCGGTATTATACCGGCCCCGGTGACAGGGTTCCGAAATTAGAAGCGCTCCTCGCGCCAAATCTCAACATGCTCAAGATAGATAATTCCCGGGTACTCGGAGAACACGTCCTTCATGATCGTGGCGGCAATCGTCTCCGCTTTTGAGCGTTCGCGCACAATCACCTCTATCTTGATATTGCCAAGGCCTTCTGCTACCGATGCTTTATCATCTGTTGCGTGCAGATGATGAAGCCCTTTACCTCCTGCAGATACAAGCGTATAGCCTTTCCCGCCGCAGGATTCCATAAGGGAACACACGCGATCCTGCAAGAACTTCTCAGTGACGACAATTACTTTAATGGCTTTGTGAAACATATCAATCTTCCCCCTTTAGCTACAGATTAAAAACTACTTGAGCAAGCGAATGAAACAGAGGTATGCACACCGCAATGGCTACAGGCGTACCGAGGCTTGTTGACGCGCCGATATAGGCCGACGGATTGGCGCTTGGTATGCCTCCCCGCAGCGTCGGCGGCCCGGAAATGTCTGAGTTCGATGCTGCAATGACCGACAGGAGCACTACTCCGCCGGGACTGAACCCCACAAGTATATGGGCAAGGTACCCTAGGGCAAAACCAAGTGCGCCATGCACAACCGGGGCAACAACGGCGTACAGCGCAAACCATGGTGCGACACTGCGGAGTTCCTTTGCTCGCGCATATGCTTCCATTCCAAGGATGAGCATGAGAATGGACAGGAATCCGCGAAACAGCGGATCGTAAAAACTTGACAGCACACTTTCTGTCTGCGCAAATAGTCCCAGTAGCAGCCCCAGTACAAGCGCCGAAAGAGCGGCGCCCCGTAGACTGTCCTTGACAATCTGAAAGATGCGCACCGGGTGCGTCCCGCCTGCGTGTTTTCGCTTAAGATACAGATTGGCAAGCACGATCGCCAGAATGAGGGCCGGTATATCCATAAAGGGATACAGCGCTGGCACCCACGCTTCAAACATCATCGACTCCTCCTCAAGCAGGACGATGGCGGCAGCAAGGGTTGAGGCGCTAACCGCGCCAAAGAGTCCGGCGGTGGCAATACCGTCTTCCATCTTCACTTTAGGCAGGAGTGAGAAGAATATCCGGCCAAGTACAACAATTACCAGCCCAATAAGCACCGAGAACACTGCTGGCACCAGCATCTCAGCAAGATTTGCTTCGCGTATCTCGATGCCGCCTTCTATGCCGATTCGCATAAGCAGCACAAATACTATGAATTGATAAATTGAACCTGGAATTGTGAGCTTACTTCCCGTTGCCGCGAGAAGGGCTCCGCCGATGAGAAACGCAAGTGTGGGTGATTGAAGCTGCGCGACAAAGCGCAGCAGAAACTCAAGCAAGACATTCATATCCTAACCCCCTGTTTTTTTGGAGTCGGTCGACGACCGGTCCCGCAGAGGATATGGGTTTCTAAAAAATAAGTAAAATTGATTGTTGTTATTATATCGTTCGTTATTTTATATTACAGTATGAAGATCAACTACAACCACTTACGGTACTTTTACTTTGTTGCTCACGAGGGAAACCTGACCCACGCCGCACGGAAGCTCCATATTTCTCAGTCCGCGCTCTCGGTCCAGATCCGGACACTCGAGTCGCAGCTCGGACACGACCTATTCGAAAGACGCGGAAAGCAGTTGGTGCTCTCCGAGGCGGGCAGAATGGTGCTTGACTACGCAGATGCAATCTTCCGGACCGGCGATGAACTGCTGTACCAACTAACGCACAACTACGAAATCACCCACCGTGTCTTTAGAATTGGGGCAATTACAACACTGTCGCGTAACTTTCAGATTGAGTTCTTCGGCTCACTTCTCCGGGAGCCAAATGTGGAACTGGTAGTAACTTCGGGCTCACTTGGCGAGCTTCTCCTGCAGCTGGAGACACATCGCCTGGACGTGGTTCTTGCCAATACCGTCCCGTCGCGAGACGCGGCTACACCTTGGGTGTCTCACCTCATCTCGGAACAGCCGGTTGGTCTGATTGGCGATGCCGCGTTCCCTGACGGCAATCGCAGCCTCGAGGAACTGCTTTCCCAGGAGCCACTCATTCTACCGAGTCTCGACAGCAATATTCGGATTGCATTTGATGCATTGGTTGAGAGACTGGGAATATCGGTTAATGTAAAGGCGGAGGTCAACGACATGACAATGCTTAGGCTCATCGCCCGCGAACGCATTGGTCTGACGGTGGTGCCACCTATTGTTGTCAAGGACGAACTGGATCAGGGAGTTTTGCGCCAAATACGGGAAATCCCCGAGATGCGGGAGACCTTCTATGCCATCGTGCAGAAAAGAAAGTTTCCAAACGCGCTCTTGAAGCAACTGCTATCTCGGGGCGCCTAACTCGCATTGTTATACGTCCGTTGACTTGGCTGTTCGACCAAGCGAAGAATTGAGGGGATGACGTAGAGGGTGAAAAGGGTTGAGACGAGTAAGCCGCCCGAAACAGCAATACCAAGCGGCTGTACAATGTTACTTCCCTCGCCCAGGCCTATTGCCAACGGTAGCATTCCTAGAATCGTCGTGAGCATAGTAATGAGTATAGGAGGAAACCGCAGCGCCGCCGCATCTATGAGTGCCTCGGTCTTGTCGCGCCCCTCTCCCTGGTGCCGCCGATAAAAATCAATCATGAGAATGGCATTGTTCACTACCACACCACCAAGCAAGATTGTACCCAGCAAAGAGTTGAGACTGAGGGTTGAGTTAAAGATAAATAGACTCAGCAGCACACCAATAAATCCGAGCGGTACCGTCACAAGAATGACAAGAGGTATCCACAAGGAATTAAACTGAAATGCAACCACAAGGTAAATCAACGCAAGGGAGGCTGCCAGCGCAACGAACAGTGAGCGTATGGCCTCATCAAGTTCCGTTTGAGCATTCTCAAAGAAAATCGACGCACCGGGGGGTAGCTCAAGTTCGGACTGCAAAAGAGCGCGAATCTCTTGCTCCGCAGATTCCCGCTCAGCATTCGAGCTTCCACGAGACATCCGCGCGAAAAGCCGGAACACCTGTTCTCCATCTTCCGCAGCAATTCCGGCTACTCCCTGATCCTCGGAAAAGTCAAAGAAGTGCTTCAGTGGAACAACGCCGTTTTTTGTACTCACCAGGAAGTTCTCCAGCCGCTCGCGCCCTTCGATAACCGAGTCGGGAAACACAGCCGAAATCTGCACTTCCTGTAAGTCGGCCTCGAAATCTACCGGAGTCGTACCGCGCAAAATCCGCCGCACCATATCCACCAACGCGGTACTGCTGTACTCAGGGAAGGCGTCCATCACCTCCCGCCGAATCCGCATATTGAGCTCATCACTGAGCCCGGTTGGAGGAGCCGTGTTCACGCGAGCATACAGTTGTGTATCACCGACCAAATCTCGCATCTGCTCAAGCAAAACTACCGACTCAAGCTCGTCGTTCCCGCGCACACGAACTTGCAGGTCGTTGGTGCGCGGCAGAGGTAACTCGGCAGGATCCCACATTTGTACGTTATACCTAAAAACATTGTCAGAGATAAACTCCTGCTGCAGATCTGCAAGGACGGCATCTGCGACATCGGCACTGCGAAGGTTAATAAACATAATGTTGAAGCCGCCGGTAACCAGAGCGTAAATCTCCCCAACATCCTCGCCAGCCGTCTCCCTAACGACCGCCTCCATCTGAGGAACCACTTCTTCAACAATACGCACACGGTCGGTGAGTTCGCTACTGCGGAAGAATACAATCACCCGATCACTCAGAGGAGGTGAGATAATTTCTCGTGGAATCCGGGGCATGACGTTCAGCACGGTCACGGCAAGCAAAGCAAAGGCACCAAAGACCACCAAAGCGGCCGTTAATCTACGCTGTAGTACCCGCAACAGGCTTCTACGGTACAGATTGACCAAGCCCTGCATAGTTCGCGCTGAGAGTCTGCTGAACGCTGAAACTGCCGAGCCTTGTGCCGGGTTCGACTTAGGGCGGTACATAAGTGAGGCCAAAACCGGAATCAAACTCAGGGCCAAAAGCAGCGCAAACACCAGGGCAAATATCACCGCAGCGGCTTGGTCGCCAAGGATCGCATTGGTCAGGGGAGCAGTAAAGGATATCGGCAGAAATACCAGAATGGTGGTGAGCGTTGAGGTGATCACCGGAATCCGCACCTCGTCCACTGCATCCAGTACGACCCGCTTAACTGCAGCGGCGTCCGGAATGCTCTGTTCTTCTTGATACCGTCGGTGGATGTTCTCCATGACAACAATAGAGGAGTCGATCACCATTCCTACTGCAAGGGCAATGCCTCCAAGTGAAATGAGATTTAGGCTCAGCTCAAAAACGTACATGAGGATAAAAGACAACACCAGGGTTGCCGGAAGCGAGATTCCAATGAGCAGCGTATTGCGCAGTTCGCCAAGCGTGAGCAACACAATCACCATAGCTAGAAATGCGCCAAGAGCGGCCGCAGCCACGACGTTGCGAATAGAACGGTTGATGTAGTCGGCAGGATCAACATAAAACTGGAGTTCGGTGTCGGCCGGGAGGCGCCCATCTGTGCGCGCCTGCTCAAGAATGCGGAGAATATCCTGGGACATCTCGCGCACATTACCGCCCTCTAACGGAGTGGCGTTAATCCGTACCGCGGGCTCGCCCTCAACAACCAGGATACTGGACGGCAAGGTGTAGGTGAATGAAACATCAGCAATATCCTGGAGGCGAATCTGCAAATTCCCAGGATTGTCAATGACGATCTCTCCAAGCTCAAAGACCGAGTCAACTCCACGTCGGTAGCGCACGGCAAAACTGCGCCCATTGTCGTCAATGCTACCAACCGGCTCAGGTAGCTGCGCTCCACGCAACGCGTCTTCTACATCGCGCATACTCAGACCGTAGTCGAGCATTGCATGAGGTCGGAGCTCAATAGAAACATCAAGATCCTCGATATTGAAGACCTCGACCTCTTCGGCATCCTGCACAAGATTGAGCTCGCTTGCCACCCCTTCCAACAGCAATCGATGCAGTCTCTCCGGGCCAAGCGATGGCGAGCGCAGCCCGACAAGGAGAAAACCGGCGTTTTCACCCGCAAAGAATCGGACGAAGTAGTCGTCGCGTAGTTCCGCGGGTAGAAGGGTAGCGACGGTGCTCATGGTAGAGTCAACGAGCGCGCGCGCCTCTTGGCTGTCGGTCTGCCAATCAAAGGTAATGCGGAAATCACTCCGGTCGTTTTGGTACTCAACAGACAGCGAGTCTGCGCCGTCTATAGACAGGAAGCGTGACTCGATGTCCTCACCAAAGCGACGGGAAAAGTCAATTGCCGAGTATCCGACATGGCGAATGCGTACCAAAACTCGGGGGCGTTGGGTCTGCGGGTAGAGTTGAATTGGCAGCATAAAAACAGCCGCCGCCCCAACAAGAGTGAGTACTCCAACAAGCAGAAGAAACACCGCGCGGCGCTCCATAATGACTCGTAGCAGATTAGCCGTCACGACGTGCGGACCCTCGTGAGTTTGCCGAAGCTCCCTCGCGTTCTCTTCCAGTTAGTCGAGCAAGAAAATGCTCGCCAACTTCAACTCCCTCTACAACCAAGGTTTCATCGCCGACACTCTCTCCTAGTTCCACCTCCCGGAGTTCCAGTTCCTGGGTGTCTTGATCAACAATCCACAGAAAGTGTCTACCCAGACGGCGTTCAAGTGCGGCCCGAGGAGCAAAAACACCACTGAAGCGTTCAGTCGGCAGCTCAATTAACAGAAAACTACCAATGGTCAGAGACTCTCCGGCCGGGAAGCGAAACTGAAGTGTGAAAAGGCCGCTTTCGTAGTCCGGTTCCTGGGACCGTTGTACAAGACGGCCCTCAACCCGCGTGCCGTTTGCCGCTTCCGCTTGAACGCTCTGGCCGACCTCTACATGAAAGGCATCTTTGTCGCTAATCTGCGCTTCTAAGGTGTACTCGCTGTCGTTTAGCACCACTACACCCGGGGAGCTGGGTGAGACACGTTGCTCTATCT